>SKJO01000106.1 GCA_007121975.1 Nitriliruptoraceae bacterium
GGCCGCGAAGCCGGCGACGAGCACGGCGGTGCGGGTCAGGCGTACGCCGAAGACCTCCGCGATGCCGGGATCCTGGTGCATGGCATGCAGTCCGCGTCCGAGCCGGGTGGCCCGCAACGCCCAGGCCGCGGTGCCGACCAGGGTGACGGCGGCGATCAGAGCGATCAGGTCGGGGGGCAGCACGCGGACCTGCTGCAGCGGCCAGGGCAGGGCGATGGCTGCGGTCAGCCACTCGGGCAACTCAGCGCGCAGCGTGAGCGTGTCCGCGCTCCACAGCAGGGTGATCACGCTCTCGGCGACGACAAACAGCCCGAAGGTGACCAGCAGCGAGGTGAACAGCTTGACCTCGAGCCGCACGAAGATCCACTGCAGTGCCATGCCGACCAGAAAGAAGGCGGGCACGGTCACCAGCAGCGTCGCGAGGGGATGGAAGCCGGCCACCATCACCAGCGAGTAGGTGACGTAGGCACCGAGCAGGGTCAGCGACACGTGGAAGAAGTCCGCGATGCCCAGCAGGCCCCACTTGACCGTCACCCCGAGGGCGATGGTCCCGAACAAGGTGCCGAGCAGCGCACCGCTCACGATGGTCTGCAGCACCGCGACCTGCATCGGCGACATTCCGGATCCTCCCTGCGCACGGTGGGGCGGGCTGTGCCTGGCAACCCGCCCCTCCGGGGCTCAGCGCTCGTAGACGACGTCGGCGGCGGCGAACTCGGATGGCCAGACCACGACCCGGTCACCGTTCTGGATCTGGGTGACGCGGTTCATGTCGCTGCCGTAATTGTTCCAACCGTCGAAGGTGAGCTCACCCGCGATCGAGGACACCGCGTTGGCGTTGAGCCAGTCCTGGAGGACCGCGTTGTCGGTCTCGCCGGTCTCGGCGACGGCGGTCAGCAGGATCTGCCAGGCACCCATGCTCGCGGCGGCCTGGGTCTCGATCACCGGGAACAGGCTGCGTTCGTCCGCCAGCGGCAGGAAGCGTTCGGCGAAGTCGGAGGCGATCGGGTCATCGGTGAACGGGGGATGGTTCTCGTAGATCGAGAGCACCATCAGGCCTTCGACGGCGGGACCGATGGCCGGCAGGGTGGCGGGGGCGGGCAGCGCGGCGTAGACGCCCTTAGGCTCGTAGCCGATCGCCTCGAAGGCGTCGAAGAACTCGACGGCGTCGGCGCCCAGCACACCGAGGTAGACGAAGTCGGGGTCGGCCGCCGAGATCCGCAGCGCGATCGAGGAGAAGTCGCTGGTGCCGAGGTCGTACTCGACGAAGTCGACCGTCTCCGCACCGCCGGCCTCCGCGATGGCCTGGGTGGCACCCGCCAGGGAGAGCGTCGTCGGGAAGCGCGCGGTGGCAAAGAACATCGTCTCGGGTGGCGTGCCCGTCGACTCGAGCGCCTCCCACAGCCCGCTGGCGGCGGCCCGGAAGATCTCCTCCGGATCCTCGGCTCCTCCCCCTATCTGCCAGGACGGGAAGTGGTTGTCCCCGATGAGTTGCTCGGGTGACCCGTTGGTGTGGGTCGGATAGATGTAGCCGGCGCGAGCGACCGGGCCGGCGGCGGCGAGGATGTTGGCGCCGGCATAGGGCCCCATCACCAGATCGACGTCACGCCCGATCAGCCGCTCATAGTTGGAGGCCGCCTGGTCGGGAGCGGACTGGTCGTCGAGGACCTCCCACTCCAGCGGACGACCGAGGAGTCCGCCACAGTCGTTGACCCAGTCCACGACGAGGTCGGCGACCGCGTCGTGGATGGTGCCGGTTGGCGCCAGCGGTCCGGTCAGGCTCATCGAGCCTCCCACCACGATCGGTTCCCCGTCCGGCGTGGCGTCCGGCTCACAGTCCATGGCGGCCACGGGCGCGACGGCCGCCGTCGGGTCCCCGGGCTCGGCCTCGTCGTCGGCCGGGTCGTCGGCGGGTTCCTCCTCGGCCGGGTCGTCGGCGGGTTCCTCCTCGGCGGGGTCGTCGGCGGGGTCCGCTTCCTCCTCAGCCGGCTCTTCAGTCGTGGGCTGATCTGCCTCGTCGTCGGCCTCGGCACACCCGAGTACCAGCAGCGCCGCCGCAGCAGCCAGAAGTGTCCTTCGTCCTCGTGCTCCCATCCTCATCTCTCCCTGTCTGGATCGGTCGGCGTCCCGGTTCAGGACACCGCCTCCGAGGCCGCCAGTTCGGCCGCTCCCGCGACCACATGGGCGACGACGGCGCGGATGTGTTGCTCCACCCTCTGCGCGGCTGCCTCGGCATCCCCCCGCCGACAGCAGGCGACGATCTCGTGGTGCTCGTCGTGGGCGACCTTCAGTTGCCCATGGTCGATCGCGACCCAGCGCATGTAGTGCTGGACCCGCAGCCGGCTCTGCTCGATGAGCTGCAGCAGGTAGGGGCGGTTGCACGGCTGGTAGAGCCGCAGGTGGAACTCGTTGTTGAGCTCCACATCTGTCGCGAGATTCTCGGTCGCGCTGATTTCCCTGGCGAGGCGATCGAGTTCGGCGAGGTCACGCTCGCGCATCCGGGGGACCGCGAGCCGCGTGGCCATCACCTCGAGGTTGATGCGTACCTCAAAGATGTCGCGGACATCTTCCGCGGTCAGCAGGCTGACCGTGGCGCCGCGGTGCGGCTCGGTGCGTACCAAGCCCTCGGCGTTGAGTTGCGCGAGCGCGGTGCGCACAGGCGTTGCGCTGACCTCGAAGCGCTCGGAGAGTTGATCAATGGTCAGGCGCTGCCCCGGCCGGAACTCGCCCGCGATGATCGCGGCTCGCAACTCAGCCACGAGTGCATCGGCAATGGATCGGGGAAACGCGGTCATCGGGTGCTCCAGCGCCGCTATCGGGCGGCAAGGATTTGATCATATATCGGATGCATGTAATGTAAAGTACCTTATCAGCGCGGACCCGTCCTGAGCTCACTGCGATTCCGTACCGCTCCCCCGTCCTGTCAGGAGCACCCGATGCCGCTACCCGCCTCGTTCGAGCCGGACCGCTGGATCCCCCCCGAAGGCTCCATCGAGCGAACGCGACTGTGGCAGTTCATGCAGCGCCACGGGTTCGATGACTACCAGGCGTTCCTGGTAGCGGCCCGTGAGCCCGAATGGTTCTACCCCCGCGTGATCGAGGACCTCGGACTCGACTGGCCGGTGCCCTACGAGCGCCTGCTCGACAGTTCCGAGGGGATCCCGTTCACCCGCTGGTTCGTGGGTGGTCGCACCAACTTGACCTGGCTCGCCGTGGACCGGTGGGTCGAGCGCGGGCACGGCGACACCGTCGCGCTGGCGTGGGCCGGAGAGGACGGCGACCACTCCCGGCTGACCTTCGCCGAGTTGGCCGAAGCGACCGATCGGCTCGCCGGCGGGCTGCGCTCCCAGGGCATCGGCCCGGGCGATGTGGTCGCCATCTACCTACCGATGGTGCCCGAGGCGATGATCACCGTGCTCGCGCTTTGCCGGATCGGCGCCATCGCCGCTCCGACCTTCAGCGGCTACGGCACCCCGGCACTGCGCGAGCGCCTCGAGATCGGCGAGGCCGTGGCGCTGGTCACCGCCGACGGCTTCTACCGCAACGGACAGACGGTGGCGATGCTGCCCACCGCCCGTGCCGCCGCCGCCGAGGTGCCCTCGGTGCGCACCGTCATCGTCCACCAGCGGCTCCCAGAGCCCCTTCAGTTGGCCGCCGGCGAGGTCGCGCTCGCCGCGCTCACCGCCCACGAACCCGACGGCCCACCCCCCTGGTTCGATCCCGAGACCCCCGCCTACCTCGGCTTCACGTCCGGATCGAGCGGCCGGCCCAAGGGTGTCGTGCACTGCCACGGACGCTTCCCCTACCGTCTGCCCGTGGAGATCGCCTACAACTTCGACGCCCGGGTCGGCGACCTCATCTGCTGGCTGACCGACATGGGCTGGATCATGGGACCGGGCCTTATCACCGGGGCACTGGTCAACGGCACGGGCTTCCTCATGGTCGAGGGCAGCCTGTCCACCCCGGGCCCCGACCGGCTCTGGCAGCTGGTCGAGCAGCACGGGGTAACCCACCTCGGGCTCGCCCCCACCGTGATCCGCATCCTGGCCGGCTTCGGCGAGGAGTTGCCCGCCCGCTACCCCATGGCAACGCTGCGGGTGCTGGGCTCCACCGGCGAGCCGATGACCCCCGACGCCTGGCGCTGGGCCCACCGCCACATCGCGCGCGGAGTCCGGCCGATCATCAACATAAGCGGCGGCACCGAGGTCGGCGCGGGCCTGCTGGTCGGCGCACCGATCGTCCCCATGCGTGAGTGCCGCTTCGCGGGCATCTCCCCCGGCATCGACGTGGCCGTGTTCGATGACGAGGGGCGCGAGGTCATCGACACCGAGGGGGAACTGGTGGTGCGGCGCCCCTTCCCCTCCATGACCTACGGCTTCTGGAAGGACCCCGAGCGCTACCTCGAGACCTACTGGTCACGCATCGAGGACGTGTGGGTCCACGGCGACCGGGCGGTGATCTACGAAGATGGCTCGGCCGAGCTCCCGGGCCGCTCCGATGACGTCATGAACGTGGCCGGCAAGCGGCTGGGTCCCACCGAGTTCGAAGCCGCGGCGACGAGCGTGGACGGGGTGCTCGGGGCGGCCGCCTTCGGGGTTCCCGACCCGATCAAGGGCGAGGCCCCCGTGATCCTGGTGACCACCATGCCGGGCGGGCAGCCCGAGACCCTCGCCGCTGAGGTTGCGGAGACCGCCACGGCCGTGCTCGGCAAGGCGATGCGCCCCAAGGCGGTGCTCGCGGTCAGCGAACTACCCGTCACCCACAGCGGCAAGGTCCACCGACGGGTGGCCCGGGGCTGGTTCACGGGTACCGATCCCGGCGACCTTTCCAGCGTGGCCACCACCGACTGCCGGGACGACATCATGCGTCTCGGCGAGAGCTTCCGAGAGAAGGGCGAGCAGTGAGCGGACGACTCGAGGGCAGGACCGCGGTGATCACCGGGGCCGGCCGTGGAATCGGAGAAGCCATCGCGCGCAGTTTCGTGGCCGAGGGCGCCGCCGTGGCGCTGGCCGCGCGCACCACGACCGAGATCGACGCGGTGGCCGCCGAGCTCGGCGGTGACGGGCGGCGCGTGATTGCCGTGCCGACCGACGTCGCCAGCGACGAATCGGTCGCGGCGATGGCCGCCGAGGTCCGGGCGCAGCTCGGGGATCCGGACGTGGTGGTGAACAACGCCGGCGCCTACGCCGTCGACCACTTCATGAACCTCCCGATCAGCGAGTTCCAGCGCCTGCTCGACGTCAACTACCTCGGCGTGGTCCGGGTCACCCAGGCCTTCCTGCCCGCCATGCTCGAAGCAGGCGCCGGCAGCGTGGTGACGGTGGCATCGACCGCCGGGAAGAACGGCTCCGCCTTCCAGAGCCCGTACAACGGCTCCAAGCATGCGGTGGTGGGTCTCACCCGCTCGCTCGGCCTGGAGCTGGCCAGCCGAGGCGTGCGCATCAACGCCATCGCCCCCGGCTACGTCGAGACCCCGCTGGTCGACCACGCCGTTGCTGGCTTCGCCAAGGTCCTCGGCGTCCCCGAGCAACAGGTCGTCCCTGCGTTGCTGCAGCGGGTACCGATGAGGCGCCTACTACAGCCCGAGGAGATCGCGCCGCTCGCGGTGTACCTGGCCAGCGACGAGTCGTCGGGCATGACCGGACAGACGATGACCATCTCTGGTGGACTGATCGTCATCTAACACCGTCATCGACACCACCACCACGAGGAGCACCCCATGGCCGCGTCCCCCACCACCCCCGAGATCACCGAGGTGGCCCCCGGCGTCTTCGCCTACGTGCAGCCCGACGGAACCTGGTTCATCAACAACACCGGCATCATCGTCGGTCCCGACTCGGCCCTGATGATCGATCAGACGAGCACCGAGCGTCGGGGACGGATGCTGATGGCCACCGTCGACGAGCTCGCCGGCGGAC
>SKJO01000474.1 GCA_007121975.1 Nitriliruptoraceae bacterium
CGTAGCCGTGGGTGGACCCGGGCACCGCCTCGAGGCAGGGGGAGAGGTACAGGTGGCTGATCCCGAGCCGGGCGAGCACCGGCACGATCGCCTCCACGTCCGCGAAGGTGTGCTCGGGGTGGAGTTGGACCCGGTAGGTGGAGGTCGGGGTCCGCCGGCGGCGCCGACGGCGGCCGAAGAAGATCATGTCACCGTCTCCCGCAGCACCAGCATGCTGCGCGACTCGACCTGGAGCTGAGCGCCCGACGCGTAGACCTTGCGGTCGCGCCGCTCGGGAAGCCGCAGCAGGGTGGTGTCGAGCACCACCTCGAGCGGCGCGCTCGGGCCTTCGATCGGCAGGATGAACTCCAGCGGTTCGTGGTGGCCGTTGATCAGCAGCAGGAAGGAGTCGTCGACCACATCCCGGCCGCGGTCGTCGAGGCTGGCCAGGCCGGAACCGTTGAGGAAGATCTGCAGCGACTTGGCGAACCCCGTGTTCCAGTGCTCGTCGGACATCAGCTCACCCTCGGGCGTGAGCCAGGCGATGTCGTGGAACTGTTCGCCGCGGACGGCCTTGCCCTCGAAGAAGCGTCGCCGCCGGAACACCGGGTGCTCACGGCGCAGGTCCAGCAACTCCCGGGTGAACGCGAACAACTCGACGTCGACGTCGTCCCAGTCGAACCAGGAGATCTCGTTGTCCTGGCAGTAGCCGTTGTTGTTGCCGTGCTGGGTACGGCCGAGCTCGTCGCCGCCGACCAGCATCGGCACGCCCTGGCTGAGCACCAGCGTGGTCAGCAGGTTGCGCTGCTGGCGGGCACGCAGAGCGAGCACCTCGGGGTCGTCGGTCTCGCCCTCCACCCCGCAGTTCCACGAGCGGTTGTCGTCGGTGCCGTCGCGGTTGTCCTCGTGGTTGGCCTCGTTGTGCTTGTCGTTGTAGGACACCAGGTCGCGCAGCGTGAAGCCGTCGTGCGCGGTCACGAAGTTGATCGAGGCCGACGGCCGGCGTCGGTCGGACTGGTAGAGGTCCGAGGAGCCGGTGAAGCGATAGCCGAGCTCCGGCAGGGTCGCATCCGCGCCCCGCCAGAAGTCGCGCACGGTGTCGCGGTAGCGGCCGTTCCACTCCGACCACAGCGGCGGGAAGTTGCCGACCTGGTAGCCGCCCTCGCCCACGTCCCAGGGTTCGGCGATGAGCTTGACCTGGCTGATGACCGGGTCCTGCTGGATCACCTCGAAGAAGGTCGAGAGCCGGTCGACGTCGTGCAGTTCGCGCGCGAGGGTCGCGGCGAGGTCGAATCGGAACCCGTCGACGTGCATCTCCTCCACCCAGTAGCGCAGCGAGTCCATGATCAGCTGCAGCACGTGGGGGTGGCGCATGTTCATGGAGTTGCCGGTGCCGGTGTAGTCCATGTAGTAGCGCGGGTCGTCGTCCATCAGCCGGTAGTAGGCCTGGTTGTCGAACCCCTTGAGCGACAGCGTGGGCCCGAGGTGGTTGCCCTCGGCGGTGTGGTTGTAGACCACGTCGAGGATCACCTCGATCCCCGCGGCGTGCAGCGTCTTGACCATCTCCTTGAACTCGGCGATGGCCCGCAACCCCGATGCGCTGGCGTATCCGTCGTGTGGGGCGAGGTAGGCGATCGAGTTGTAGCCCCAGTAGTCGGTCAGGCCGCGCTCGACGAGGTGGTGCTCGGAGATGTAGCGGTGGACCGGCAGCAGCTCCACGGCCGTGACGCCGAGCTCGTGCAGGTGGTTGATCGCCGCTGGGTGCGCCAGCCCCGCGTAGGTTCCCCGCAGGGGCTCGGGGATGTCGGGGTGGCGCTGGGTGAATCCCTTGACGTGGACCTCGTAGATCACGGTGCGCGACCAGGGCGTGCGCGGAGGGGTGTCGTGGCCCCAGTCGAACCACGGGTTGGACACCACGCAGCGGGGCACGTAGCGGGCCGAGTCACGGCGGTTGGCGGGGCCGTCGGGGTCGCCGAACCGGTAGCCGAAGATGGCCTCGTTCCACTGCAGCTCACCGATGACCGCCTTGGCATACGGGTCGAGCAGCAGCTTGCGGGGGTTGCAGCGCAGGCCCTGCTTGGGGTCGTAGGGTCCGGTGACGCGGAAGCCGTAGCGCTGGCCGGGTTCGATGCCCGGGTGGTAGCCGTGCCACACGAAGCCGGTGACCTCCGGCAGGGCCAGACGGGTCTCCCGGCCGCGATCGTCGAACAGGCACAGCTCGACCTTGTCGGCTACTTCGGAGAAGACCGAGAAGTTGGTGCCGTAGCCGTCGTAGGTCGCCCCGAGGGGGTAGTTGTGGCCGGGCCAGAGGGTGGCGTCGTTCATGCGGGGGCCTTCCGGTGCAGCAGCACGGCGGCGCGTGGGGGCACCGTGAGCGCGAGGGTGTACTCGGTGTCGACCTCGGGTCCGCGCCGACCTCCGGGACCGGCGAAGCGCGGCTCGGAGGTGTCGAGCACCACCTGCCAGGGGCCGGGGGCGGTGGCCACGCGGATCTCGGCGGGGCGTTCGTCGGCGTTGAGCACGGTGAGCACGGCCTGCTCCCCGCGTTCGCGGTGCAGCACGAGCGCCTCGCGGCCGGCCACGGGCAGCGCGTCGACGTCGGGGGCGGTCGGGTCGGCGATCAGGTCGAGCTGGCGGCGCAGCGCGATCAGCGTGCGGTACAGCTCGAACACGATCGCATGCTGCCCCCCGCCGGCGAGGGCCAGGTCCAGCCGGGAGTCGGCGAAGGTGGCCTCGTCCTGCGGGTCGGGGGGCTGGCCGCGCCAGGCGAAGTCGGCGAACTCGGCGCGCCGGCCGGCGCGTACCCCGGCCACGAGGTCGGGGTCGGTGTGCGACACGAAGTAGAAGAACGGCGCGGGCTCGGCGTACTCCTCGCCCATGAACACCAGGGGCACGAACGGGGCGGTCAGCAGCGCCGCGGCGGCGAGCTTGACCCCCTCGAGGTCGGTGAGGGCCGAGAGCCGCTCGCCGAGCATCCGGTTGCCGACCTGGTCGTGGTTCTGCACGCAGACCACGAAGCGGTCGTAGGGCAGGTCGCGCGCCGGCCGCCCGATGGTGCGTTCCCGCGCCGGGGCGTAGCGACCGGCGTAGGCGTAGCGGTCGCGCAGCAGGCGCGCGAGATCGGCCAGCCCGGTGAAGTCGGCGTAGTAGCCGTCGCGCTCACCGGTCAGCGCGACGTGCACGCCGTGGTGGAACTCGTCGGACCACTGCGCGTCGAGCCCGTAGCCGCCCCGGTCGACCGACCGCACCAGGCGCGGGTCGGACAGGTCGGACTCGGCGATGACGTGCACGGCACGGCCGAGCCGCTCGCCCTCGGCGTGCACCGCGGTGGTGAGCTGCTCGAGCAGGTGCACGGCCGACTGGTCGACGATGCCGTGCACCGCGTCGAGCCGGAAGCCGTCGAGGTGGAAGTCGCGTACCCAACCGACCGCGTTGGCCACGACCCAGCGCCGCACCGCATCCGAGCCCGGCCCGTCGGTGTTGAGCCCCGGTCCCCACGGGGTCTCGTAGCGGTCGGTGAAGTAGGGGCCGAAGTCCGCCAGGTGGTTGCCCTCGGGGCCGATGTGGTTGTAGACGACGTCGAGGATCACCGCCAGGCCGCGCGCATGGGCGGCGTCGACCAGCCGGCGCAGCCCGTCGGGCCCGCCGTAGGTGTCCTGCACCGCCGAGGGCAGCACGCCGTCGTAGCCCCAGTTGCGTCCGCCCGGGAACTGCCACACCGGCAGCAACTCGATGGTGGTGATCCCGAGCTCGACGAGGTGGTCGAGGTGCGCGGCGACGCCGTCGAAGGTGCCCTGCGGGCTGAAGGTGCCCACGTGCAGCTCGTAGAGCACCTGCTGGTGCAGGGGAGGGGCGGCAAAGCCCGCGTCGCTCCACGCGAAGCTCGCGGGGTCGTCGACCGCGGACGGGCCGTGGACCCCGTCGGGCTGCCAGCGCGAGGCCGGATCGGCACGATCCACCGGGTCGTGGCCCTCACGGTGCAGTCGGTAGCGGTAGCGCGTGCCGGCCGGCACGTCGTCGACGATGCCGCGGTGCACCCCGCGGGTGTCGCGGGTGAGCGCGACGACGCGCTCGTCGAGCACCACCTCGACTCGGTGGGCCAGCGGCGCGAACACGTCGAAGGCGGTGCGAGCGTCGTCGAGAAGGGTCGCGCCGGGCTGATCGGGGGGCGGTGGGTCGGGCTGAGGCTGCGGGTGCCGGGAGGGGGTGGCGTACGAGGTGGTCACGGGCGTCCTGGGTCGGGAGCGTACGGGAGTGCGGCGGTGGTGGTCAGGGTGCCGGAGCCGCTGGCGACATGTTGGCCGGTCGGACGGGGGCGGGCAGCGCCGGGGGCACCACGCCGAGCACCTCGGCGATCGTGCCCAGTTCCACGATCCAGCGCGCCGCGACCGGGTCCCCCGTGGCGGCGCGTTCGGCGAGTCGGTCCTGATGCGTGCGCAGCGTGCTCCACAGCACGTTCTGGGCGGTCACCAGGTCGACCTCGAAGGGCACGCGCTTGACGACGTCGATCACGGCCTTGATGCGACGGATGGTCTCGACGTGGGTGTCCTCGAAGGTCACGAACAGCAGGTCATCCTCGACCTCGGCCATGGCGTCGGCCAGCCGCCGGGCCATCGTGGACACCGTGGCGCTCAATCGGTGGCCGAGCCCGGTCTCGTCGAGGGTGATGCCGAAGCGCTCGGCCTCGGTCAGCAGTCCCTGGACGTGGTTCGGGTCGATGTTCACGGTGCTCATCGCGTCGCGCAGGTCGGCGTTGAGCACGTTCTCGGCGGCGCTGAGCAGCGGGCTGGGCAGGTTGGCCCCGAGCTCGGTGAGGTAGCGCATCAGCGGTGCGCGGCCGCTGAAGATCGCGCGGTAGGCGGCCTCGGTCTCCGCCACGGTGGTTTCGAGCACGGTGCGCAGGATGCGGCGCTGCTCGTCGCGGAACAGCGAGCGCAGCGAGTAGCGCCGGCCGTCGAAGTGGCTGTCGATGGCGCGGATCACCGCCGGAAAGTCGGCGGTGCGGAAGTGGCGCTCGAGGTCCGCGCGCATCTGCTCGTAGTCGTCGTCCTCGCCCCGGCTGCGCACGCCGCAGGCGAAGTTGTGGTCGCCGAGGTGCAGCACCCCGAACTCGATGTCGCGGTAGTTGTGGGTGACCGTGGAGCGCACCCGCAGACGGCCCGAGGCCAGCTTGGCCCGCCCCGCTTCGCGGACGTCCGAAGCGTGCTGTTGGACCTCGTAGGCGCCGATCTGCTCGGTCTCGCCGTAGCTCCACGACAGGCTGGAGATCGCGAAGTGCGCGCCGACCTGGTCGAGCTCGGTGATCGCTGGTCGGACCTTGTGCTCCCACACCCCGCGGCCGTCGAGGTAGCGCGGGTCGTTGCTCGGGGCCTTCTCGAGCCGGGCGACGAAGCCCTCCTCGAGCTCGCAGCGGTCGCCGGGCTGGACCAGTCCGTCGCCCTCGGCGAGCCGCCGACACAGCTGGATGGCCCGGGCGGCGTACTGCAGGACCTGGACCGGTTCGGGCCGCGACAGCTCCTCGAAGAACCAGCCGCAGCTGGTGTACATCAGCAGTGACTGGCGCTGCATCTCGATCAGATGCAGGGCCCGTCCCCGCTCGCGTTCGGTCAGCGCGCGTCGCTGGTGGCGGGTGAAGTAGGCCAGCAGCGAGGCCTCGGAGCGGTCGAGGACGACGTCGATGTAGTCGTCGCGGGCCTGCCACGGATCGACCAGCAGCTTGGAGGCTTCGGCGACGTAGCGTTCGGCGAGTTGCTCAGCGAGCCAGTCCAGCGCCTCGCGCAGCGGGGCGCGCCAGCGCTGATGGGTGTCGGGTCCACCCGAGGTGCAGCCACAGTCCGAGCGCCAGCGCTCCACGCCGTGCGCGCAGGACCACGACGAGCTCTCGATGACCTGGGCCTCGTGGGTCGGCGGGTGCAG
>SKJO01000439.1 GCA_007121975.1 Nitriliruptoraceae bacterium
AGCACCTCGCCGTTCTGCAGGATCTGGTTGCGGGCCAGGACCAGCTCGCCGACCAGGCCCATCAGCTTGTCGAGGACCGGCACGGCGACGCGGACCGTGCCGCCGGCCGCACCACTGCCGCTGGCCGGGGCGGTGGCTTGGGTGGCCGGGGCGGTGGATGCGGACGGCTCCGCGGCCTCGGCCGGTGCTGCGGGTTCGGAGGCTCCCGCGGGCTCGGCCGGTGCCACGGGGGCGGCCACCGGGGTGGGCGGCTGCTCGTCGTGCACCGCGCCGCGCAGCCGTTCGAGCAGCGCGGTGTTGGGCTCGTCGGCCTCGCTGCCCTGCGCCTCGATGACCGCGAGGATGTCGCGGATGCGGTCGCTGACCTCGAGCAGCAGCGTGATCACCGCGGGGGTGGCCACCCGCTCGCCGTCGCGGATCGTGCCGAGCAGCGTCTCGGCCTGGTGGGAGAGGGACTCGAGGTGGGGGAAGCCGAAGAACGCGCAGGTTCCCTTGATCGTGTGCAGGGCCCGGAAGGCGCTGGCCACCGGCTCCGGCGCTTCGGGGTCGCCCTCGAGGGTGAGCAGGTCCTGATCGAGCTGCTCGATGTTCTCCTGGGACTCGATCAGGAAGGCCTCGACGATCTCGTCCACGTCGCTGTTCCCGGTCACGGTCAGCTGCCGGTGTAGAACGAGATCGACGTCCGCAGCCGTCCGGCGAGCTCGTGCAGTTCCCGGGCGGAACCGGCGGTGTCGCCCGCCGCCTGGCGGGTCTCGTCGGTGCCCTCGGAGACCGACTCGACCGCGTCGGCGATCGCCTCCGTGGTCAGGGCCGCCTCCGACACCGAGCGGCCGATCTCGGCGGTCGTCGCGGCCTGCTCCTCGACCGCGGAGGCGATCGACACCTGCAGTTCGCTGATCTCGCCCATCGTCTCCGACACCGCGGACATGCACTCGATCGAGGTGTCGGTGTGCTGGCGGATGCTGCGGATGCGATCCGAGATCGTGTTGGACTCGGTGGCCGTCCGGCGGGCGAGGGTGCCGATCTCGTTGGCCACCACCGCGAATGCGCGGCCGGCATCCCCGGCGCGGGCTGCCTCGATGTTGGCGTTGAGCGCGAGCAGGTGCGTCTGGCCGGCGATCTCGCTGATCAGGGTCACGACCGCCTCGATCTCGGCGCTGCTCTGGCCGAGCAGCTCCATCGCCGCGACGGTCTCGTCGGTGACCACGACCCCACGGCTGGCGACGGTGGAGGCGGTGTTGGCGTTGCGCGCGATCTCGTCGATGGCCGAGCTCATCTGCTGGCTGGCGCTGGCGATCGCGTTGACGTTGCCCGACACGTCCTTGGCTGCGCCGGTGGCGGTGGTGGCCCGCGCGGCGGTCTCCGTGGCGTTGGCCTCGAGCTGCTCACCGACCGCGGACATCTCGTCGGCGGCGGCGGCCAGCGTCTGGCTGTTGTCGCTGACCTCGCGCATCAGGCGCATGAGCCGGTCGAAGGTCTCGTTGACGTCCTTGCCCATGGCCCCGATCTCGTCGCCCCGGGTGACCTCGATGCGCTCGGAGAGGTCGCCCTGCCGGGCATGGCGCAGCACCCGCCGGATCTCTGCCAGCGGCTGGGAGAGCTCCCGGGCGAACAGCCAGGCCGCGCCGCCGCCGCCGAGCAGCAGCACGAGCGCCACGCCGAGGTAGCGCAGCTGCTGGCGGGTCAGGATCGCCTGCAGTTCGCCGGTGTCGACCGCCACCATCGACACCCCGATCGCGTCGCCGGAGAAGTCCGTGACCGGCTCGAAGCGCGCGGCCAGGGTCGACCCGGCCGACTCGAAGGTCGCGGTCAGCGGCTGCCCGCCGAGCACCGCGAGCAGCTCGTCGCTGCCGACGGGCAGCTGGTCGCCGAGCGTGGAGGCGTAGGTCGCGAAGCTGGGTACGCCCGTGCCGTCGGTGCCTTCGGCCAGGAAGAACGCCACCTCGATGTCGTTGGCGGCGGCGAAGCGCTCGAAGAACGCGGCGCCGAAGGAGGTGCCCACCTCCACCGTGCCCACGTGCTCGCCTTCCCAGCTGATCGGGATCACCGCTCGCAGCCCGAGCCCGAAGCGGCCGGCCTCCAGGCCGGTGACGGGGGAACGTTCGGCGTTGGCGGTGACGACGGTCGCCCGGAACCCGGACAGGTCGTCGCCGAACTGCTCGGGTTCGTGCGCGCGGAAGAACGAGGTCGCCGGTGGCTCGTGGAAGTGCACCTGCGCGACCCCGAGGTCCTGCTCGAGACGCTCGAAGCTCGGCAGCACCTCGGCGGCGAGCGCGTCGCGGTCCCGCGCGGCGAAGGCTTCGGCGATCGCGGGAGTGGTCGCCAGCCCGGTCGCCAACGTCGAGGCGCGCAGGGCGCTGGCATCGATGTCGCTGCGCAGCGCGGCCGAGACCCGCTGCAGTTCGCGCTGCTCGGTTTCGCCGACGAGTTCGCCGGCGGTCGACAGCCCGACGAAGATCGCGGCCGCGAGCGGAAGCGCCATGATCAGCAGCGAGTGCAGCGTGAGCCGTTGACGGACCCCGAGGTTCGCCATGCGGGAACGCCGTCTGCGTGGGGGCACCGCGGTCGACGGTGGCTCCTGCTCGGGCTGCTCGCTGGCAGCTGCGGTCAGTGACCCGAGGTCAGAGGCGTGACCGTTGCTCAGGTGCGCAGCATGGGGTGACGTCACCGTCGGAGCCATGCGGACTCCCTCCCTGTCCGTCGCGGTCGTCGGTTCCCTCCCTGATCGGCTCCCGTCTCCGCCGGTCAAGCGTTCGGTGTGCATCGAGCGCGCGAGGTTGAGCCGTTCGGGTCACGCGGTCTGTGCGGCGTGGTCGCCCGCTGGCCCGGTGGGTCGTCCACGATCGTGCGGGCCGGCGACCGGTACGCCAGCTGGACTGCTGGGCGCCGTCGGATCGGTGTTGGTCGATCGTTCGGCGACGAGTAGGGTGCCCGTGGGCCGTGCCCCCCGGCGGAGCGATGGCAGAAACGATGCCCCTCGACACGCGCGACCTCGACGGCCTGCTGGCGGTGAGCGGTGAGTTGCTCGCCGTACTGGACGGGGCGGGACGGGTCCTGCGCCTCGGGGGAGCGTGGCAGCAGGTCCTTGGCCTCGACGAGGCGCAGCTGCGTGCCGACGGGTTGCTCGCCCAGGTGCACCCGGAGGACCGGGCCGAGCTGGCCGCCCGCATCGCCGAGGTCGGTGCGCGCGCTGGGGCACGCGACGCCCCGGACGCCCCGGACGAGCCGGTCGACGTCGAGGTGCGCCTGCGGCAGGACGTCGGCACCCACCGGCTGCTGGTCGTGCGGCTCGGCGGGCACGCCGGCGGGCAGGGCGGTGGCCCCCGGATCTATCTGGCCGCCCGTGACATCACCGAGCAGCGGCGTCTGCGCACGGCCACGCAGTTGCTCGAGCAGGTCAGCGAGGTCGGTTCCTGGGAGCTCGACCTCGACACCGGGGGGCGGGGAACCTGGTCCGAGGCAACCCATCGGCTGCACGGCACCGATCCAGCGACCTTCGACCCGTCGGTGAACGACGGACTGTCCTTCTACGCGCCGGCCGCACGCGCGGCGTTGGCCGCAGCCGTGGCGCGCCTGGTCGCTGAGGGCACGAGCTATGACCTCGAGGTGCCGTTCCTGCCTCGGCACGGCGGGGAGCGCATCGTGCGCACCACCGGGCATGCGCTGCTGCGCGAGGGCCGGGTGGTGCGCGCGTTCGGGACCTTCGAGGACGTCACCGAACGCCGCGCCGCACAGCGTGGGCTCGAGCGGCTGGCCCGGCTGACCGAGCTGTCCGCCGAGGGCGTGGTCGAGGCCGACCTCGACGGTCTCATCACCTACGCCAACCCGCAGCTCGGCGTGCTGCTGGGTGAGGATCGGGACGCGCTGATCGGCCGATCGGTGCTGCCGCTGGTGTGCGGGGTGGACGCGCAGTGCTGCGTGGCGGACCTCGAGGAGTCGGCCTGCTGCGGGACGCTCGGTCGGCGAACCGTGCAGTTGGACGCCGCCGACCGGCGATTCTGGGCCCGGGTGTCGCTGCGGTCGCTGGCGGACGACGACGGGCGGCTCCAGGGCTACACGGCGGTGATCAGCGACGTCGATGAGGCCACCCGCGCGCGCCAGGAGCTCGAGGCCACCTCGGCCCGGTTGGCCCGTGCCCAGCGGTTGGCCGGGCTCGGCCATTGGCAGCAGGTGGGGGCGAGCGGGATGGTGGAGGGCTCCTCGCAGCTGTCGTCGCTGCTGGGTTTCGACCTCGGCCAAGGGGTCGAGCACGCCCGCTTCCGGGCTGCGGTCCACCCCGAGGACTGGTCGCGGGTTCACGACCGCGAGGCGCAGCTGCGCGTCGGGGACACCTTCGACTCGACCCACCGCATCGTGCGCCTCGACGGCACGCAACGGGTGGTCCACGAGGTCGTCGCCCGGCGGGTGGACGAGTGGGGCGTGCAACTGCTCGAAGGGACCGTGCACGACGTCACCGACGTGCACGCCACCGAACAGGCGCTGCGCGCGTCCGAAGCGCAGCTGCAGCGGGTGCTCACCGCCACCAACGACGGCTGGTGGGAGGCCGACCTGGTGGCAAACCAGGTGACGTTCTCCCCACGGTGGTTCGAGATGCACGGACGCGATCCCGACGAGCTCGTCGACCCGTGGCAGATCTGGCACGGCGTGGTGCATCCCGACGACGTGCAGCTCATGGAGCAGCTGATCGGTGCGGCGAATGCGCGGGGCGAGGCGAGCTTCGCGGGGCAGTTTCGCGTCCGGCACGGCCAGGGCCACGACCTGCCCGTGCTGATCCGCGGGCTGATCGAGTACGACGATGCCGGCCAGCCGGTGCGCATCTCGGGCACGACCAGCGACCGCACGGAGGCGTTGCGCGCCGAAGCCGCCAAGGAACGCTTCGTGGCGACCGTGTCGCATGAGCTGCGTACCCCGCTGACCGCGATCGCGGGCGCGATCGAGCTGCTTGCGACCCGCCGGCAGGGGCGGTCCGAGTCGCAGGTCGACGAGCTGCTGGCCCTGGCCGGACGCAACACCTGGCGGCTGCGGGGGCTCATCGACGACCTGCTCGACGCCGAGCAGCTTCGTCGAGGTGGGCTTGTGCTCGCCCCGCGACCGATGCGGTTGGCGGATCTGCTCAGATCGGCGGTGGTCGACCAGCAGCCCACGGCTCGCGCTGCGGACGTGGAGCTCGCCTGCCGATTCGCCGATCCGGGACTGGTGCTGGAGGTCGACCCTCGGCGCATCGGGCAGGTCGTGACCAACCTGGTGGCCAACGCGATCCGCTTCGCTCCGCGGGGCAGCGCGATCCTGCTGGTGACCAACCCGGTCAGCGACGGCGAGGTCCGGGTCGACGTGCTCGACCAGGGTCCGGGCATCCCCGAACAGGCCGGTGAGGACGTGTTCGGGTGGTTCGTGCAGGCCGACCCGAGCGACACGCGCAGCCACGGCGGCACGGGCCTGGGCCTGGCCATCTGCCGCGATGTGGTCACCGGGCACCGCGGTCGGATCGGCTATGAGCGCCGTCTGGACACGACCTGCCTGTGGTTCACGCTGCCCGTCTGACGTCTACGGTTGTCGGGCGTGGGAGGCGGATGGTGACGGGCACGCAGCTGTATGTGCTGATGGCGGCGGTGGTGGCACCGCTGGTCGTGGTGGACCTGCGGGTCGGACGGCGCACGCCGGTGCTGGGGCTGAAGGCGGCGGCGGTGTGGTCGGCGGTGTGGGTGGTGGTCGGGCTGGGGTTCGGGGTGGTGGTGCTGCCCTTCTACGTCAACGGGGGCGACACGCCGGTCGTGACCTACCTGACCGTGTATGCGGTGGAGAAGTCGCTGTCGATCGACAACGTGTTCCTGTGGCTGCTGGTGTTCGCCGCGTTCGGGGTGCCGCGTGCCCATCAGCGTCGGGTGCTGTTCTG
>SKJO01000353.1 GCA_007121975.1 Nitriliruptoraceae bacterium
CCGTCGAGGCGCTCGCGGTGGAACGGTGCGTGCATCATGCGCCGGTGGCGCAGGTGGATCGGTTCCTCGTTGGTCAGCAGGCCCTCGCCGAGGACCTTGCGCATGCGGTCGAAGCCGACCCCCTTGGCGAACGAGCGGGTGGCACGTACCAGCACCGTGTCGACCATCTCGGGGGCGAACATGCCGAGGAACAGCTGGCCGTTGAGGCTGAACGACACCGCGTCGCCGTAGCGGCGGTGCAGGTCGAGCAGGAACGCCGGGGTGTCGGCCAGGAACCTCGCCAGGGTCACTCCGGGCACCGTCAGGCCCGGGCCGGGCGGCAGCTCGCCCGGGTAGGTGCGCCGGCTGAGCGGCGGGGGCAGCGGCGCATACGAGTCGGGGCGAGGAGCGGTGAACGCGCGTGCCATGGTGGGTCTCCCGGGCCGGGCGCACGAGAGGCGACCCCCACGGCCGCTGCCGGTGCGCTGCCCGACCACCGTACCGATCCGGTGCTGACTCACCCACGTCGAGGTGCCGTTGACCGGTGCGGCCGCGGGCCGGGCGTGCCAGACTGCCGGTTTCCCCCCACCTCGACGTCCGGAAGTCTGCGTATGCCCCGTATGCCGCATGAGTCGCCGTCCGAGCTCGCCGAGCGCGGCAGAGCCGAACGTCAGCGCGTCGGCCGGCGCTCGCATGCCACGGTGCTGCACGAGCACCGGGTGGACCCGATCGCGGTGCTCGCCGCCCAGCACGACGCTCGGGTGCCCGAGCTGCTCGGACTGCGCTACGCGCGCATGGCGGTCTCGCCGTTCACCTTCCTGCGCGGGTCGGCGGCGGTGATGGCGGCCGATCTCGCGCGCACCCCGACGACCACGCTCGAGACCCAACTGTGCGGCGACGCGCACCTGCTCAACATCGAGACCTTCGCTACCCCCGAGCGGCGGCTGGTGTTCGACGTCACCGACTTCGACGAGACCATCCGCGGACCCTTCGAGTGGGACCTCAAGCGGCTGGCGACCTCGTTCGTTCTCGCCGCGCGGGATCGCGGCAAGGACGTCGAGGTGGCGGACGAGGCGGTGTTCGCCTGCCTCACCAGCTACCGCGCGACGCTGCACGAGCTCGCCGAGTCCGACGTGCTCGACGTGTGGTACGCGAGCGTGGGCGAGCGCGACGTGCTCGACGTGCTCGGTGCACCGTGTGTTGACGGTGAGCTTGGTGAGCTCGGCGAGGATCTGCTCGACACCACCACCGAGGTCTTCGCCAAGGCCCGCCGCCGGACCAGCAAGCGGGCCGCCCGGCGGTTGACCGAGGAGGTCGACGGCCGGCTGCAGATGCGCGAGGACCCGCCCGTGCTCTCCCGCGAGGTGCTGCCCGACGACCGGCGTGAGCTGGCCACCCACTACCTCGAGACCTACCAGGCCAGCCTGCCGGTGCACCGCCGACGCCTGCTCGCGCGCTTCGAGGTGGTGGACGTCGCCCGTCGGGTGGTGGGCGTGGGCAGCGTGGGTACCCGCTGCTACGTCATCCTGCTGCACGGCCGCGACGACGACGATCCGCTGGTGCTGCAGCTCAAGGAGGCGGGGCCCTCGGTGCTCGAACCGCACCTCGACACGGTCGCGCCGCGGCCCCACGGTCGTCGGGTCGTCGAGGGCCAGCGCACGATGCAGACGGTCAGCGACATCTTCCTCGGCTGGCTCACGGCGGTCGGCCCTGATGGCGTCGAGCGTGACTTCTACGTGCGGCAGTTCCGCGACATGAAGGGACGGATCGACCTCGACGAACTCGATACCCGTGGACTGGTGGCCTACGCGCGGCTGTGCGGTCGGCTGCTGGCCGATGCCCATGCGCGTGGCGGCCCACCCCGGCTGCTGGCCAGCTACCTCGGCGGCAGCGACGGGTTCGTGGAGGCGATCATCCGCTTCGCCCACGACTACGCGGAGGTCACCGAGCGCGACCATCAGGCGCTGCTCGATGCCATCGCCGATGGGCGTCTGCCCGCTGAATCCGGGGGCTGAGCGCTGCGCGGGGGGCTTCGGGCTCGACCGGGACGTCCGCGTTGTCCACAGCCCCGGGCACGTCCAGGGGTCGCGGGCACCGGGCACCCGTAGGCTGCCCGCCGGTCGCATCCGTTGCGGACCGTCCGGGGAGGTGTCACCCTATGACCGTCGAGGAACGTCGTCGCATGGCCCTGCACCGCGCCATCGTGGATGCCTGGGGTCAGGAGGTCGCGGACACCTTGTTCGAGCTGGTGGCACCTTCCGGGCATGAGCTCGCCACACGGGCCGACATCGAGATGATCCTCGAGGCCATCGAGGCCATGGACCGCCGCTGGCAGGAGCAGCACGCGGCGAGTGAGGCCCGCTGGCAGGAGCGCTTCGAGGCCATGTACGCACGCCTCGAGCGGAGCGAACGCCAGATGCAGGAGCTCTTCCGGGTGAGCGAGGAGCGGTCGCGGGAGCGCTTCGAGGCCGGCGAAGCGCGGTCGCAGGAGCGTTCTGACGTCAGTGACCAGCGGTCGCAGGAGCGTTTCGACGTCAGTGACCAGCGGTCGCGGGAGCGCTTCGAGGCCAGCGAGAAGCGGGCGCAGCAGCGGCATGAGGAGAGCGAGGCCCGCTGGCAGGAACGCTTCGAGGCCACGTATGCACGGCTCGAGCGGAGCGAACGCCAGATGCAGGAGCTCTTCCGGGTGAGCGAGGAGCGGTCGCGGGAGCGTTTCGAGGCCAGTGAGTCGCGGGCGCAGCAGCGGCATGAGGAGAGCGAGGCTCGCTGGCAGGAGCGTTTCGAGGCCAGTGAGTCGCGGGCGCAGCAGCGCCACGAGGACAGCGAGGCCCGCTGGAGCACGCAGCTCGAGTCCGTCGAGCACCGGCTGACGGCGGCCTTCGAGCGGGGCCTGCGCGACGCGATCACCACCCAGACCCGCACCCTGGTGTTCTCCCAGCTCGGTGCCGTGGTGGTGATCGCCGGGCTCGCGTTCGGGCTCAGTGGCTGAGGAAGTCGCGCAGCACCTGGGTGTAGCGCTCCGGCTCGTTGAGGTACGGGAAGTGCCCGAGCCCCTCGAAGGTGACCACCTGCGCGTCGGGGTAGGTGTCGCGCAGCATGGTCCGCAGCTCCGGGGCGACCAGCGGGTCGTTGTCGGCCTCGATCAGCGGGATGTCGCGGTCCTCGAGCGGTGCCGGCTCGACCTCGAACGGGTCGATCACCGCGCGGTAGCGGGCCACGAACTGCGCCTTGCTCATGGCTCCGTGCCCCTGCTCGAGCAGGTAGGCGGCGACCAGGGGGTCACCCCCGGCGGCCGGCACCACCTCGGCCTCGATGTTGCTGCGGAAGGCACCGAGCACCAGCCACTCGGGGATCACCGGCAGCAGCGTCCCGAGCACCCGGTTGTCGGCGCGGATGACGTCGTTGGGCGGGAAGGTGTTGGCGAACACCGCTCGGTCGATGCGCTGCGGATGCTGCTGCACCAGGTACTGCGCGAGGTAGCCGCCGAGCGACGAGCCGACCACCGAGGTGGTGGCCAGCTGCTCGGCGTCGAGCACGGCGAGCACCCCGTCGGCCAGGCCGCGCAGCGAGGGCACCGGCGGGTAGGTCACCGCCACCACCGTGTGGGTGTCGGCCAGCGCCTCGAGCTGCTGGAAGAAGATGTCGTACGCACCACCCATGCCGTGCAGGAACAGCACCGGCGGGCCGCTGCCCAGCACCACGTAGTCGAAGACCTCGCCGTCGACCTCGACCTGCGCCGGCTGATGCTCGGCGCGGAAGGCGGTCAGCGAGGCCTGCGTGTCGCCATCCACCTCGGCGTACAGCGCGTCGAAGCCCGGGTCGGAGACGGGGACGAGGGAGAGCGCGATCACGCCGACCACCAGCACCCCGCCCGCGATCGCTGCCACGCGACGTCCCGTGCTCATCGCGCACCTCCCGCAGCTGCGCCGGTTGTCGACGGCCTCGAGCCTACGTGCCGGACCGGCCACGTCTGGTGCCGAGTTGCCCCCGTGCGCGGCGTCGAGCACGCTTGCGCGCATGGACCCTGACGCGACCACCTCCGAGCACCCGGCCACGACCGCGATCCAGTCGGGCCGTGGCGCCGCCCTGCCCGGGCGCCCGCTGAGCGTGGCACCGGGTCTGGCTTCGAGCTTCCGGCTCGGCAACGGCGAGGTGCCGGGTGAGGCCCGGTCCTATGCCCGTGGGGATGCGACCGAGGGCTGCGAGGCGCTCGAGTCGGTGATCGGGCAGCTCGAGGGCGGCACCGCGGTGGCCTTCGCCTCGGGCATGGCGGCGATCGCCGCAGCGATGGACCACGTGCGTCCCGGTGGCCGGCTGGTCGTGCCCGACACCTGCTACCAGGGCACCTCGGCGCTGGCGGAGCACGTCGCACGGACCCGCGGCGCGCAGCTCACCCACCTCGAGCCGTCCGACACGGCCGGCTGGCTGGCGGCGCTGCGCACCGACGACGTGGTGCTGCTCGAGTCGCCGACCAACCCCCTGCTGCGGGTGGCCGACCTGCCCGCCATCTGCGCGGCGGACCCCACCCGCCGTGCGGTCCTGGTCGTGGACAGCACCCTGGCCACGCCGCTCAACCAGCAGCCGCTTGGCCTCGGCGCGGACGTGGTGGTGCACAGCGCCACCAAGGCGATCGGCGGGCACGCCGACCTGGTGCTGGGCGTGGCCGTGGCCCGTCAGCCCGAGCTGATCGGCGCACTGCGCACCCACCGGACCCTGCACGGGGCGGTGCCCGGGGCGATGGAGACCTTCCTGGCGACCCGGGGCGTACGCACGCTGCCCCTTCGCCACGAGCGGGCGCAGGCCAACGCCAGCACGCTGGCCGCGCGCCTCGAGCAGCATCCGGTGGTGACCGTCGTGCACTACCCGGGGCTGGCCTCCCACCCCGATCACGCGCTGGCGGATGCCTCCCTGGCCGGGTTCGGGTCGGTGCTGTCCTTCGAGCTCGACGGCGATGCGGCCACCGCCGATCGGTTCTGCGCCACGCTGCGACGCATCGTGCACGCGACCAGCCTCGGCGGGGTCGAGTCCACCCTCGAGCGTCGTGCGGCGGTCCCCGGCCAGGAGCACCTGCCTCCCACGCTGCTGCGCCTGGCGGTGGGGTGCGAGCACGTCGAGGATCTCTGGGCCGACCTGACCTCGGCGCTCGCCGCCGCCACCGCCTGAGCACGGCCCCGCGAGTAGGGTGGGTCGGGCCAGAGCAAAGGCAGCGTCGATGGACGAGCCCGTACCGACCTTCGAGACCGACGACACGCGGGTCTGGTACCTGCGCACCGCGGCCAGCACACAGGGTGCGGTCCACGAGCAGCGCGTCGAGTACCGCCCCGGCTCGCCGTTCCCGCCCACCCACCTGCACCCCGAGCAGGACGAACACTTCGAGGTGGAGTACGGCGAGCTGCTCTTCGTCGTCGACGGCGAGGAGCACCTGGTGGCCGCCGGCGGCACGATCGACATCCCGCGGGGGACCCCGCACCGGGCGCGCAACCACTCGGGGGAGCGACCCGCCTACGTGCGCTGGGAGACCCGGCCGGCGCTGCGCACCGGGGAGTTCTTCGCGGTGGCCGCACGACTGGGCACCGACCCGGGGCTGCTGGCTGCCGCCCTGCTCGCCCACGAGTACCGCGACGTGTTCCGTCCCGCCGGCCCGGTCGGCCTGCTCGTGCCGGTGATCGCCCGGCTGGCCCGGCTACGCGGCCTGCGGCTGCCCGATCCCGGACGGCCCACGACCGGCTGACCCTCACCCGGCGGCGGGCAGCACGATCGCCGCGCAGGTGCCGGTGGCGGTGGCCGACACGGTGAGCTGACCCCCCTCGCCGGCGACCAGCGCGCGGGCCAGGGGCAGGCCCCGGCCGCGGGAGCGCCCGGCGTCGGGCATGGCGGGCACGGCGCTCAGCGTGCCGTTCGCCGGTC
>SKJO01000126.1 GCA_007121975.1 Nitriliruptoraceae bacterium
GCCCGGATGCGCAGCTGGTCGCCACCGACGCCGTCGCGCACGTGCAGGTCGCGGCCGTCGATCGCCGTCACCTCGCACCGGGTGAGGATGCGAGCACCGAAGGCGGCGGCGGTGCGGGCGACCGCGACGACCAGCCGCGCGTCGTCGATCAACTGGCCGTCCCAGGTGCGCACGGCACCCCGGACGTGGGTGGCGTGCAGCGCCGGAACCAGCAGCCGGGCCTCCTGCGCGCTGACCCAGCTCGGGTGGGGCAGGGTGCGCCGGCGGGTGCCGGCCGAGACCCGCAGTGCGTCGGCCAGGACGAAACCCAGGCTCGTGAGCGCCGCCTGCCCCCATCCCATCGGGGCGCCGACCGGCACCAGCATCGGCAGGGCCCGGGTCAGGTGCACCGCGGTGCGCTCCATCAGGATGCCGCGCTCCACCGCACTCTCGTGGGCGAGGCCGAACTCGCCGTGCGCGAGGTAGCGCAGACCACCGTGGACGAGCTTCGAGGACCACCGGCTGGTGCCATGCGCGAGGTCATGCTGCTCGAGCAGTACCACCGAGCACCCCCGGGTGGCGGCATCGAGGGCGACATAGGCGCCCGTGATGCCCCCACCGATCACGGCGAGGTCGACCTCGCCGCCGCCGGCGAGATCCTCCAGTTCCCGCTGGCGGCGGGCGCGGTTCAGAGAGGAGGCCTTGCGGCCCGGGGTGAGGGTGGAGGCGAGCTCAGGTGCTGCGCTCATGGAGTTGCCGTCCCGGTCGGCGCCCGACCCGGACGCAGGCACGCATCGAGCAGGTGCGCGAGCTCGGCGTGGGCGGTCTCGCGGCCGAGCTCGGCCTCCGCGATCCGCGCGGAGACGATGAACGACTGCACGAGCAGGAACACCGAGAAGGCGAGCACCCCGGGATCGCCGTCACGCACCGAGCCGTCGCGCTGACCCGCACGGATGAGATCAGCGATGGTGTCGAGGATCGTCCGCTGCGAGGAGCCGAGCCGCTGAACGAGGTAGGGCACGAGCAGTTCGCCGTCGAGCTCGAGGATCCGCTCGATCAGGGGCTGGTCGGGCACCGTGGCCGCGAGCCGGGTCGCGGCGGTGACCAGCTGCTGCCGGCCGGTCCCCGGGGCGGATCCGTCCTCGGCGAGGACCTCGGCGACCAGCGCCAGCAGCTCGCGGGTCAGCGCCGCGGCGGTGGCCTCGGTGACGTCGGAGAAGTGGGTGTAGAGCGTCGAGCGCGACATTCCCGCCCGCCGCGCGACCTCGGCCATGGTGGTGCGCCGGACGCCCAACGCCTCCACGCTGGCGACCACGGCGTCGAGCACCTCCTCGCGGCTGGATCGCTGCATGCGCCACCTCCGACTCGTACACTACGATATCGGCTGTTCGAGTGTTTGAGATCCCTCCTCGCCACGACAGGCCCTGCGATGCCCGCCGGCGCACCCTCGACCCAGCTGACGCCTCCGTCCGAGCCGATGGTGTGGCACGGCTGGGGCGACCCCGCCCGTCGGCACGGCCTGCCCGAGGCCGCCCGCGCGATGCTCGAGCGCGAGCTCGGCCCGCTCGAGGGCGAGCACCGGCCGGTGCCGCTCAGCGAGGTCCGGGTCCGCCCCAGCGCCCTGACCGCGGAGCAGCGACGCGCGCTGGAGCAGGTCGTGGGCGCCGAGCACGTGCGCGACGATCACCGCACCCGGGTCGAGCATGCCGGGGGGCGCTCCACCCCCGACCTGCTGCGACGCCGGCACGGCGATGCGACCGCCGCCCCGGACGTGGTGGTCGCCCCACGCGACCACGACGAGGTGGCGCAGGTGCTCGACCGCTGCGCCGAGCACCGCCTGGCCGTGGTGCCCTTCGGTGGCGGTACCTCGGTGGTCGGCGGAGTGGAACCCGAGCGCGGCCCGTTCGCTGCGCTCGTCACCCTCGATCTCGGGAGGCTCGATGCGCTGATCGAGCTCGACGAGACCGCGGGGCTGGCCACCTTCGGCGCCGGCGTGCGCGGACCCGCTGCGGAGGCGGCGCTGCGCGAGCGCGGCTTCACCCTCGGCCACTTCCCCCAGAGCTACGCCTACCTGTCGCTGGGAGGGGCGGTGGCCACCCGCTCCTCGGGCCAGGCGTCCTCCGGCTACGGGCGCATCGACGAACTGGTCGCCGGGCTGCGCTGCGCCACGCCGATCGGCGAGCTGCGCATCGACCACGGACCTCGAAGTGCCGCCGGCCCCGACCTGCGCGCGCTGCTGCTCGGCAGCGAGGGGATCCTGGGGGTGCTCACCGAGGTGACGGTGCGGGTGCGCCCCGCCCCCGAGCTCGAGACCTACACCGCCCACGTCGCCCCGTCGTTCGCCAGCGGTGCCGCCACGCTGCGCGCCCTGGCACAGGCCGGGGCACGCGCCGACGTCACCCGGCTGTCCGACGAGGACGAGACCCGGGCGATGCTGGCCCAGGCCGGCGGGTGGCAGACCGCGGCCCTCGAGCGCTACCTCGGCATCCGGGGGGTCGACACCCCCAGCCTGCTGATCCTCGGGTGGGAGGGCAGCCGAGAGCAGGTCCGCCGCCGGCGGGCACGGACCCAGCAGGTCCTGGCCACCCGGCGCACCGTGCCGATCGGCGCGCCGGCGGGTCGTGCCTGGGCCGCGGGGCGCTTCGACGGTCCCTACCTGCGCGACGAACTGCTCGACCGCGGTGTCCTGGTCGACACCCTGGAGACCGCCACGAGCTGGTCCCGGCTCGGCGCGCTGTACCAGGCGGTGCGCGGGGCGGTGCGCACGACCCTGCGCGGGTGGGGCACCCCGCCGCTGCTGCTGACCCACATCTCGCACCTGTATCCGAGCGGCGCGTCGCTGTACCTGACGTGGCTGGCCCGGCAGGACACCGGACGCGAGCTCGAGCAGTGGCAGGCGGTCAAGCAGGCCACCGGCGATGCCATCATGGCCGCGGGTGGCACCATCACCCACCACCATGCGGTCGGGCTCGACCACCGCCGCTGGATGCACGACGAGGTGGGTCCGGTGGGCCTGGCCGCGCTGCGGGCGGTCAAGGCCGCGCTGGACCCCGACGGGATCCTCAACCCGGGCAAGTTGCTCCCCCCCGACCACGGGCCGGCGTGAGCCGTCAGTCGCCCGGCTCGACGATCGGCGCGAAGCGTTCGCGGTCCTGCGGGTCGAACGGTCCCACCACCGCGAGGTCACGGGGCTGGGTCAGCAGCCGCTGTGCGACCCGGCGGACGTCCGCGAGGCTGACCTCGCCGAGGTGCTCGAGCGCCTCGTTGATCCCGATGATCGGCATCCCGGTGGCCACCTGACGGCCGAGGCGGGCCATCCGCGAGCCGGTGTCCTCCCACGACAGCACCAGGCCGCCGCTCAGCGCGCCTCTGGCGCGGTCGACCTCCGCGGCCGTCACGTCCTCGGCGACGCGGTCGAGCTCGCGGCGCAGCAGCCCGAGCACCTCGTCGACCTTGTCCGGGGACGTGCCGACATACGCCCCGAGCAGCCCGCCGTCGGTGTAGGAGGAGGCGTAGCTGTAGGTCGCGTACGCCAGTCCCTGCTCCTCGCGGATCACCTGGAACAGCCGGGAGGACATGCCACCACCGAGCAGGGTGTCGAGCACCCGCAGGGCCCAGCGGTCATCGTCGGTCTGCGCGAGCCCGGGGACGCCGAGCACCACGTGGGCCTGCTCGGTGGGCCGTGAGCGCACGATGATCTCGCCACGACCGAAGCCGTGGGGAGGGCGGCGACGCGGCGGCGACCCGCCGGGCCGGCCGAGGTCGCCGAGCAGCTGATCGGCGAGCGTGACCAGCCGGTCGTGCTCGAGGTTGCCGGCCGCCGCGACCACCACGCTCCCCGGCCGGTAGCGCTGCCGGTAGTAGGCGTCGATGGTGTCGCGGTCGAGCCGCTCGATCGAGGCCAGCGACCCGAGGGTCTCGGCCGCCAGCGGGTGCTCACGCAGCACGGCCCGGGCGAAGTCGGTATGGACGAGGTCGTCGGGCGTGTCGTGGTGGATGTCGAGCTCGGAGAGCACGACCTGGCGCTCGGCCTCGACATCGTCGGGCGCGTTGCGGGCGTCGACGAGCAGGTCGGCGAGCACCTCGAAGGCCAGCGGCAGATCCTCGTCGAGGACCCGCGCGTGGAAGCAGGTCACCTCCTTGGAGGTGAAGGCGTTGAGCTCGCCACCGACCGCGTCGAGGGTCTCGGCGATGGCCCGCGCCGATCGGGTCGAGGTGCCCTTGAACAGCAGGTGCTCGAGGAAGTGCGAGCAGCCCGACTGCTCCGGGGACTCGTCACGTGAGCCGACGGCGACCCACATGCCGAGGGTGACCGAGCGCACCGCCGGCATGTGCTCGGACACGACGGTGAGCCCTGAGGCCAGCCGCGTGAGCTGCTCGTCCACCGCCGTCCGATCCGTGGGAGCCGGGCGGTGGCGTCCACCGCCCGGCGGATGGGTCACTCCCGGTCGCGGGAGCGGCTGCGCACCCGGGTCCGCGTGCGTTCGCGCCCGGCGCCACCGCGCTCGGAGCGCTCGGGGCGCTCAGAGGGCTCGGTGGACTCCGTCGGTTCGGTCGGTTCGGCCGACTCGGTGGACTCGGCCGGCTCCGTCGACGCGGCCGGCTCGGGACGCTCGCCCCGGTCGCGACCGCCGCGGGAACGCTCGCCGCCACGGGAACGCTCGCCGCCACGGGAGCGCTCGCCACCACGCGGACGGCTGCCCTCGTCGTCGCTGCGCTCGGCCTTCTCGCCGACGTACTCGAGCTTGAACTTGCGGCCGCCGTCGAGCACGTCCTTGACCTCGACGAGCACGTTCTCGCCGACCTCGACCGCCTCCTCGGCGTGGTCGAGGCGTCGTCCGGCCTTCTTGGACAGCTCCGAGATGTGCAGCAGCCCGTCGGTCCCGGGCGTGAGCGACACGAACGCGCCGAAGTCCACGGTCTTGACCACGGTGGCGTTGTAGCGCTCGCCCTTCTCGGGCAGCTGCGGGTTGGCGATGGCGTTGATGCGGTCCAACGCGTCGCGGGCCTGCGAACCGGAGGTGGCGTAGATCTTGACCACGCCGCGGCCGCCCTCCTCGTCGACGTCGATCTGGGCGCCGGTGACCTCCACCAGCTCCTTGATGATCGCGCCGCGCGGACCGATGACCGCACCGATCTTGTCCTGGGGAATGTGCACCACCTCGACGCGCGGAGCGCCGTCGGCGACCTCGTCGCGCGGCTCGGCGATGGCGGCGTTCATCACCTCGAGGATCTCGAGGCGCGCGTCACGGGCCTGCAGCAGCGCGTCCTGGAGCACCTTCGCGGGGATCCCGGCCAGCTTCGTGTCGAGCTGCAGGGCGGTGATGAACTCCTTCGGACCGGCGACCTTGAAGTCCATGTCGCCGAAGAAGTCCTCCACGCCCTGGATGTCGGTCAGGGTCGTGTACTTGCCGTTCTCGTACACCAGGCCCATGGCGATGCCCGACACCTGCGCGTGGGTGGGGACCCCGCCGTCCATCAGCGCCATCGAGGCCGCGCACACCGAGCCCATGGAGGTCGAGCCGTTGGAGCTGAGCACGTCGGAGACCAGCCGCATCGCATACGGCCAGGCATCCTGGTCGGGCAGCACCGGGATCAGCGAGCGCTCGGCGAGCGCACCGTGCCCGATCTCGCGGCGCTTGGGGGTGCCGACACGGCCGGCCTCACCGGTCGCGTAGGGCGGCATGTTGTAGTGGTGCAGGAACAGCTTCTCGTCGACGGGGTCGAGGGTGTCGAGGCGTTGTCCGTCCCGGGTGGTCCCCAGCGACAGCACCGACATGACCTGGGTCTCGCCGCGCTGGAACAGCGCCGAGCCATGCGTGCGGGGCAGCACCTGGACCTCGGCCGAGATCGACCGCAGGTCGGTGACCCCGCGACCGTCGACCCGGAAGCCCTCGTCGA
>SKJO01000345.1 GCA_007121975.1 Nitriliruptoraceae bacterium
CGTTCACGTCGGGGTGCGGCAGTTGCCGCCTCGTGGATGTGGCGTACGGAGACGGACAGCAATGACCGGTTGGGTACGCCGCATCGATCGGGGCGTGGATCCGGCCGCCGACGGGGCCGGATCGCTTGGTGCCGCGCGGTGGGGCTCCGGACGTTGTCAGCGACGGCTGCCGAACCCTCAACAGGTTCGGCAGCCGGGCCGGATCGCGGAGCGAGGAGCTGGCGTTGGCCTGTCCTGGTTGATGATGCCGCGGGGGTGGCGTTCCCCTGGTCCGGACGGCCGCCCGGCCGCTCGTTCGTGCGCCAGCCGTGGGTGAGTGGGCGCTTCGAGAGCAGAGGGACCCCGTTGCAGCCGATTCGTGCGCTTGGCGTGTGCCACTGTGCGCCAGTCGTTCACGTCGGGGTGCGGCAGTTGCCGCCTCGTGGATGTGGCGTACGGAGACGGACAGCAATGACCGGTTGGGTACGCCGCATGGTCCGGCGTGGAGGATGCGGCGTACGGAGACGGACACGGGTGACCGGTTGGGTACGCCGCATCGATCGGGGCGTGGATCCGGCCGCCGACGGGGACGCGCCGACGGGAGGACGCCGACGGTGCCGCGGACGGGGAAGCGCCGAGAAGGCGCGGCCCGGCGCAGCCAGAGGGCCACCTGGCTCAGCCGGCGGCGCGCACCGCGAGCAGCGTCGCCAGGTTGTCCACGGCCGTGGCCACGATGTCCGGGTCGAGTTCGGTGCCTGCCCGCTCGCGGAGCCTTTCGGTGATCGCCCCGGCGCTGATGCTGCGGTTGAGCGCGAGTGCCTCGTCGATCACGTGGACCACGGCGATGACCCGGGCCGCCTCGGGGATCTCGGCGCCGGCCAGGCCCTCGGGGAACCCCTCACCGTCCCAGCGCTCACGCTGGGCGCGCACGGCATCGGCCACGGCCCGGCCCGAGGTCAGCTGCAGCAGCTCGGCGGATCGTGCCGGGAAGGTCCGCCAGGCCTCGAGCAGTTCTCCCGTTAGGTCGCCGGGGCCGCCGACGGCCGCTGCCGGCAGACCGGCCCGACCGACGTCGTGCAGGTGGCCCGACAGTCGCATGCGGGAGACCGCCGCGGGGGAGCAGCCGCGCATCCGGCCGAGCTCCGCGGACATCCGGCCGACGCGCTCGCCGTGGCCGCGGCCCTCGACCATGGCCGGCTCGACCTCGTCGAGCAGCCGCACGACCGCCTCGAGCTCGGTCGTGACCGACACGCCCAGGGCGAGGTCCTCGGCACTGAGCACCGTACGGGCGCCGTCGACCGCCGCGACCTCCACGGCGCGGCGGGCGAGGTCGAGCAGTTCCTCGGTGTCGTTGGCGCTCTCGGGGCCGGCGTGGCCGATGACCAGGCGCAGGGGCAGCCCCCGGTCCCGGAAGGTGGCGCAGGCTTCGACCAGGCGGTTGCCGACCCGTTCGGCGTCGTGCGGGCTCAGGTGCTCGCCGATCATCCCGAACTCGCCGTTGCCGGTGGCGTAGACCTCGCAGGTATGCGCGGCCGCGATGTGCGCCAGGGCCGAGCCCAGCCGCCGACGCTGGAAGGAGACCACCGCGTCGGGGTTGGGCACGGACCAGCGCTCGGAGACGACCTTGAGGTAGGCCACCCGAGGGATCTCGTCGGCGTCGGCCAGCGTGCTGATGCGCCGCTCGAAGGACGGCCGGTCGGGCAGGCCCGTGCCGGTGTCCACGCCGCGGTTGCTGGCCGAGGAGCCGCCGCCGAAGCGTCGTTCGAAGGAGGCGAGCAGTGCGGTGGGCGTGCGGTCGTCTTCGACCAGCCCGATCAGCGCTTCCTCGTTGCCCTCACCGACCACGGCGTCGGCGCCGGCCCGGACCAGGTCGGCAGCGAGCCGCTCGGCACCGGTGTGGGCGAGCACGATGGTGCGCCCGACACGTGCCCCGAGCTCGTCGCTCAGCGCGCGCAACTCGTCGGGGGGCAGGCGCGTGGAGACCAGCAGCGCGTCGACGTCGGCATCCGGGTCGTCGAGGAGTTCCGCGCCGGTGGCCTCGACCCGCATCCTCGCCGAGGCCGGGACGCCGAGGCAGCGCAGGCGCAGGACCTCACCGGAGGTAGGCGGGAAACCCAGTCGCTCGAGCAGGACCTTCGCGCCCTCTGCGGCCGGTGCAACGGCGGGGGCAGCGGACATCAGGCGCTCACGACCCGCAGCGGGGTGACCGGGCTGGCGGCGTCGGCGGCCTGAGCGTCGGCGTCGAGGCGGGTGCGCCAGGTGGTGCTGGCGCTGAGCTCGGCGACGAAGGCGGCGCGGCGGCGCTTGCCCGGAGCGTCCTGGGGTACCTCGGGCACCCCGTCGAACGCGGTGGCGAAGTAGGCCTGCAGGGCGTGCAGCGCCTCGTGACGAAGCTGGGACACGCGGGCTTCGGTGACCCCGAGTTCGTCGGCGATGTCGCGCAGCAGCTTGCCCTCGAAGTGGTGCTGGATGAGGACCTGGCGGGGCAGGTCGGGCAGGTGGCTGATGGCGGTGCGCAGGGTCCCGACCAGTTCGTTGCTCTCCAGCGCGTGCTCCGGCAGCCAGGCCTCGTCGCGCTCGACGACGCGGTCGGCCAACATCGAGGTCTCGCCGAGCCCGTCGCCCACCGGGCGGTCCAGGGTCAGCAGGGTGGAGGTCAGCGCGGAGGCGCGGCGCTCGCGCACGGCGTCGACGTCGAGCCCGAGCTCGGCGGCGACCTCCTCGTCCTCCGGACGGCGCTGCAGCCGCTCCTCGAGGTCGTTGGTGGTCTGCTCGATCGCGCGCAGGTCGCGGCGCAGCCGGCGGGTCGCCCAGTCGCGGGTGCGGGTGGCGTCGAGCACGGCACCGCGGATGCGGATGGAGGCGTAGCGGGCGAAGGGCACCCCGGTCGCCGGGTCGTAGCGGTTGGCGGCGTCGACCAGGCCGGCCGCTCCGGCGCCGCGCAGCTCGTCGCGGTCGACGTGGCGGGGGAAGCCGGCGGCCAGCTGCTGCACGACGTGCTCGACGAGGTAGAGGTGCGACTCGGCCAGCTGCTTGGCGTCGAGGGCGATGACCGTGTCGGCATCCAGGGCGACGGATGCCTCGGCCGTACGGTCCGGGTGCTGGTGCGTGGTGGTCGTCACGGTCCGCTCCTCGGTGCTTCGGCGAGGGGGCTACCGGGGCCGCCGGGGCGTCGATCCGCTGCTGCTCCGGGGGCGCTGGTGCCTCTGGAACAGAGTCTCGTCGCCAGTACGTGAGGTGAGGAGCCGCCTTCACAGGTCCTTCACAGCCCGTCACGGACCTTCACGGGGCCGCTTATGCGCTGTATGGCGTCCCAATAGCGAAAAGGGCCAATGTCCGGAGAAGAGGGCCGATCGGCCCCAGATTGTCCCGGTCATGACCTGTGGTTCGGGGAGCGCCGCACGGTCGCCTCGTCGTGCTTGCTGGCGCCTTGCGCCGTCCCATCGGCCGCCGCCCGCCGAACTCTAGGAGTTGTGTTCGAAGATGTGCACAGAGTGATCGTCGGGTCGTCCGAGGGGTCTCCCGGCCGCCCGGGCTGCTTGACCTCCGGCCGCATCGGCCGACAGGCAGGCTGGAAGGAGGTGGGCCGTGCTCCAGGTGCTCATCGATCTGCTGCTCCGCGAGGCCGCTGCGGCGGACACGGTCGCCGCGCGCACCCGTGCGCTCGAGTTGATCGCCGCCGCCGGTGAACGGCGCTTCCTCGGGATGGCGCTCGACGAACTCGAGACCGCCAGCGAGCGGCTCTCGGGGCTCGAACTCACGCGGACGCTGACGCTGTCCACGGCCGGGCTGCCCGCCGATGTCTCCGCGACCGAGCTCACCGCCGCCGTGCCCGACGCCGAGGACCGCGTCCTGCTCGAGCGGGCCGTGGACGAGTTGCGCCAGTCCACCGACCGGCTGCGCGACGCACGCGACCGGGCCACCGCCGCGATCGGTCGGCAGGCCTCGAGCAGCCGGGTGCGGCTGCAGGCTGCGGAGGCGTTCGCTGCGGTGTGACGGCTCCGTCGAAGCCCGGTGGCGCTGACCCCGTGCCCCTCGGCACGCTCAGTCGGTGTCCGTTGCGGACGCGTCGGGTCCGGCTGGGGGCTTGCGCACCGGTGGGGGAAGGCGCCGACCGCCGGGCATCCGCGCCACGGCGTCCCGGGCCCGTCCGGCGCTGCGGGCCGCCTGGGCGTTCTCCTCCTCGATCTGGCGGAAGACCTCCTCGCGGTGCACCTGCACCGAGCGCGGCGCCTTGATGCCGAGGCGGACCTGATCGCCGCGCACCTCGAGCACGGTGACCACGATCTCGTTGCCGATGATGATCGACTCGTCGATCCGTCGGGTGAGCACCAACACGGGCGTCAGCCTCCCGACGGGATCGCAGCGCGCAGCGGCAGGGTGTCGTCGTCGAGTACGAGTTGGCGGGCGACCATCGTGCGGGCATTGGCCACGAATGGCGCCCGCAGGTTGACGTAGATCTGCTCGGCTTGCTCATCGACCATGACGGTGCAGAACAGCACGACGTCCTCGGGCGACTCGATGCCCAGGGTGCGCAGTTCGGCGTCGGGCAGGTCGGGGGAGTAGTCCGGGAAGGCCAGCCAGGGGAACAGCACCACCATCACCAGGTCGGGGTCCTCCAGGCAGTTCAGCTGCTGGAAGATGCCGTCGTCGGTGAGGTCGGTGAGCGTGAAGTGCTCGGCGGTCGGAAAGCCAGGGATGCCGCCCTTGAAGTGCAGCACCTTGTCCTCGGGCCGCTCTTCGGGCCGGTCCTCGGGCCGGTCCACGGCCTGCTCCTCCACGCGCTGCCCTTCGACATCGCCGAGCCTAGCCGCCCGTCTCAGCGCAGGAAGCCAGCCAGTGACGGCGGCAGTGCCTTGGCCAGCGCCTGGAGGGTGGCCTCGTAGGCGACCTGCTGGACCTGCAGCTCCATGATGCCCTCGGCCATGTCCACGTCGCGAACGTTGGACAGCTCCGTGCGCAGCGTGAGCTGCATGTCGCGGGCGCGGCCGTGGGCCGCCTCCACCCGGTTCGCGGTCGCGCCGACATCGGCCAGCACGTTGGCCACCCGGGTGCTCGCGGTGGTGATGTCGCCGATCAGGGAGCTGGCTTCGGCCGACTCGCCGGCCTCGACGGCATCGGCGGCCCGGGTCAGGATGCTCAGCAGGTCGATGGCGTTGCCCTCGGCGTCTTCGAGCGGCGTACCGTCGGGGGCGAAGCCGAGGAACTCGCCGGCGGTGACGTTGACGCGTGGCAGTTCGGTCTCGCTGACCCGGCGGGTGACCTCGTGCCAGCTGTTCCCGTCGCTGCCGTTGGCCCGCCATCCGGCCGCAGGATTGTCGGGATCGGCGAGCTCGATGGCGAGCCCGTTGGTGAACCCGCCGAACAGCGGCCGGTCCATGCGCCGGTCGTTGGAGATGGCGATGATCTCGTCGCGGATCGAGCGGATCTCGGTGGCCAGGGCCCGGGCGGAGGTGTCGTCCTTGACGGTGGCACCCTCGACGGTCAGGTCCCGGGCGCGCGAGATGCGCGACATGACGGTCTGCAGCTGGGTGTCGGTGCTCTCGAGCCACCCACGGGCCTCGTCGATGTTGGCCAGCTCCTGCTCGCGGGCGCGCATGGCGGCGCCCAGTGACAGCGCACGGCGGGTGCCGGCCGGGTCGTCGGACGGCTTCTGGATCCGGAAGCCGCTGGCGAGCTGTGACTGGGCCTTCTCGTAGGCGCGCAGCCGGCTCTGCAGCCGGTCGACGGACCGCGAGACCATGACCTCGTTGGTGATCCTCATGCTGATGGTCCTCCCGGTCAGCGACCCACGATCCCGACACGGTTGACCAGCGTGTCCAGCGCCTGGTCCACCGTGGTCATCACCCGCGCCGC
>SKJO01000296.1 GCA_007121975.1 Nitriliruptoraceae bacterium
GCCTGGTTGACCACGGTCTTGAGCATCGCGAGCTGGTTGCGGGGCACCCCGGCGATCCGCTCGGTGAGCGCCGCCACGTGCTCATCGAGTTCGGCGGCCGGCACCGCGGCGCTGACCAGGCCGATGCGCGCGGCCTCGACCCCGTCGATGAGGTCACCGGTCAGCAGCAGCCGCTTGGCCCGCTCCATCCCGACGCGGTAGGCCCACATCATCGTGGTCGGCACGCCCCACACCCGTGCGGGCGGGTAGCCGATCATCGCGTCCTCGGCCATCACCACCAGGTCGCAGACCAGCGCGATGTCCGAGCCTCCCGCCACCGCCGCGCCATGGACCTTGGCCACGACCGGGGTGAGCGAGCGCCAGATCGCCATGAAGTCCTCGGTGTTGCCGCCCATCATGCGCAGGTCCACGGTCGGGTCCCAGGGCATGGACTGCACACCCGGGTTGGGGCCCGGCGCCTGGGCGTACACCTCGAGGTCGTAGCCGCCGCAGAAGCCCTTGCCCGCGCCCTCGAGCACGATCACGTGGACAGCAGGGTCGGCATCCGCTGCCTCGACGGCCTCGCGCAGCTCGCGGGGCATCGGGTCGACGATCGCGTTGAGCCGCTCGGGACGGTCGAGCGTGATCGTCGCCACCCGGCCCTCGACCCGGCTTCGGATCGTCGTGAAGCCCATGTGGTCCCCTCCTCCTGGTCGACCACGCGCTGGGGACGGTAGCCTGACCCTTCCGTCCGGCACACCGAACAGCCGGTCGCGCGCCCGAGCCTCCAGGAGTCCCCGTGACCGCCGGTCACCCCGACGCACGTGCGCGCACCCGGCTGCTGACGACCTCGAGCGGGACCAACCTGGAGGCCTTCGGGGTCGGCGAGTGGAGCCTGCTGACCCTGATCGCCCTGATCTGGGGCAGTTCCTTCGTGCTGATGGAGATCGGGCTCGAGTCGCTGCGTCCGGGGCTGATCACCCTGCTGCGGGTCGGGCTCGGTGCGGCGGCACTGGCCCTGGTCCCCCGGGCACGACGCACCCGCATCGCGCGGGAGGACCTGCCGCGCGTGGCCGTGCTCGGGGTGGTCTGGATCGGTATCCCCCTGCTGCTCTTCCCGCTCGCGCAGCAGTGGATCGACTCGTCGGTCGCCGGCATGATCAACGGGGCCATGCCGCTGACCACGGCGGCCTGGTCCGCCCTGCTGCTGGCACGCCTGCCGGCCCGGACCCAGGTGACGGGACTGGTCATCGGCTTTCTCGGCATGGTCGCGATCTCCCTGCCCGAGCTGCCGATCGGCGCGCTGGCGGGCTCCGGGACCGCACGCACGGCGCTGGGCACCGGCATGGTCCTGCTCGCGATCACGCTGTACGGACTGGCCGCCAACATCGCCGTGCCGCTGCAGCAGCGCTACGGCGCGCTGCCGGTGCTGCTGCGCGCCCAGCTGGCCGCGCTGGTACTGATCCTGCCCTTCGGCCTGGCGGCCGTGCCCGACTCGCACTTCTCCTGGCCGTCGGTGCTGGCGATGGTCCCGCTGGGGGTGCTGGGCACCGGCCTGGCGTTCGTGCTGATGGCCACCCTGGTGGGCCGGGTCGGCGGTCCGCGTGGCTCGGTCGCGATCTACTTCGTGCCGGTGGTCGCCATCGTGCTCGGCGCGGTGGCGCTGGGCGAGCGCATCCACCCGCTGGCGCTGGCCGGCACCGCCCTGGTGCTGGCCGGGGCCTGGATCACCTCCCGACGTGAGGGTCGGGGCTGAGCCAAGGCCACGGTTCAGCTCGGATCGGAGCCCTGCTCCAGCGCCTGCTCGACCCGGGCGACCTTGCCCGCGAGCGCGCCCTCGTGTCCGGGGCGGTGGTCGAGCTTGGCCACCACACTGACCCGGGGAGCGTGCCGGGCGGCATACTCGATGCAGCGCTCGATCACGGCCAGCACCTCGGCGGGCTCCCCCTCGACGGTGGTGAACATCGCGCTGGTCTCGTTGGGCAGGCCACTGTCGCGCACGATGCGCACGCAGCCGGCGACCACGTCGCCGACCGAGTCGCTGCCACCCATCGGCGTGACCGAGAACGATCCGAGCATGGAAGCTTCCTCCCGACGATCCACCGGCATGACTGGTCGGTGCAGCATGCCCGAGCCCGACCCTGCCCGCCATCCGCGGGCGCAGGACCCCCGCAGCGCTACGCTCGATCCCACCGGATCCCGGGAGGCGTCGTGGCCAGTACCGCCCGCACGCGCGCCGAACGATCACGAGCGCTCACGGCCCTGGCGGCACTGCTCGGCGGCGTCCTGCTGCTCCTGGCCGGCGGCGCGTACGCCGACGACGAGCCGGCGGGCGACCGCCGTCCGGTGGTCGCGGTCACCACCGTCGACGGGGTGATCTCCCCGGTCGTCGACGACCACCTCGCCGCCAGCGTCGAGGCATCCGCCGCCGCCGGCCACGACGCGCTGGTGGTGCTGCTCGACACCCCCGGCGGGCTGGTCAGCTCGATGCGCGAGATCGTCAAGACCTTCCTCGACGCCCCCGTCCCCGTGATCGTGTACGTCTCCCCCACGGGCGCGGACGCCGGCTCGGCGGGCACCTTCATCACCTACGCGGCGCACGTGGCCGCGATGGCGCCGGCGACCACCATCGGGGCGGCCACGCCGGTCTCGCTCGAGGGCGGCGAGGTCGACGGCAAGGTGGTCGAGAACGCGGCCGCCTTCGCCGAGGCGATCGCCGAAGCCCGCGACCGCGACGTCGACTTCGCCATCGAGTCGGTGCGTGAGGGCCGGTCGGTGACCGCCGACACCGCGCTCGAGCTCGGCGCGGTGGACCTGATCGCTGATTCGCTCGACGACCTGCTGCGCGACATCGACGGCCGCGAGGTGCAGGTCGGCGACTCCACCATCGCGCTGCGCACCGCCGACGCGGTGATGGTCGAGGCGGAGATGACCCTCGGGCAGCGCATCCTGCAGACGCTGGCCGACCCCAACCTCGCGTTCCTGTTGCTGTCGCTGGGGACCCTGGCGATCCTCTACGAGATCGCCAGCCCCGGACTCGGCCTCGGCGGGGTGGTCGGGGGGATCTCGCTGGTGCTCGCGATGTTCTCGCTGTCGGTGCTGCCGGTCACCTTCGCCGGCGCGGCCCTGCTCGCGCTCGCCGCCGCGATGTTCGTCGCGGAGCTGTTCATGCCCGGCATCGGCGTTGGTGCGGCCGGTGGCGCGGTCGCACTGCTGCTCGGCGGGCTGCTGCTGTTCCCGGGAACGTCGGGCGTCGGGGTCGACTGGTGGGTGCTGGCGCCAACGGCCGGGACGATGCTGGGCCTGTCGGTGGTTGCCGGGGTGCTGGTCGCCCGCTCCCGGCGACCGGCCTCCCGGGCCGGTGCCGACGAGCTGATCGGCACCGAGGTCCGCGTCGTGCTCAGCCCCGGCGGACGTCCCCGCGCCAAGATCGGCAGCACCCTGTGGCGCCTGCTGCCCGCTGCCGGGCAGGCCCCGCTGCACGAGGGCGAGCAGGTCGTGGTCATCGACCGGCAGAACATCGACCTGATCGTGGCCCGGGATCCTGCCACCGCTGCAGCTTCGGCCACCGAGGAGTCACGATGACCCCCGCCACCATCGGCACCGCGCTCGCCCTGCTCCTGCTCATCGGCATCCTGATCGCCGCGATCCGGATCGTCGACGAGTACGAGCGCGGGGTGGTGTTCCGGCTGGGCCGGGTCATCGGCGCCAAGGGACCGGGGCTGTTCCTGATCATCCCGATCGTCGACCGCGTCGTGAAGGTCAACCTGCAGACCTTCACGATGGACATCCCACCCCAGGACATCATCACCAAGGACAACGTGACCGTGCGGGTCAACGCGGTCACCTACTTCAACGTCACCGAGCCGATCCGCTCCGTCGTGCAGGTCCAGGACTACGCCTATGCCACCTCGCAGATCGCCCAGACCACGCTTCGCTCGGTGATCGGCGGGGTCGAGCTCGACGACCTGCTCGTCAACCGCGACGAGATCAACTCGATGCTGCAGGAGATCATCGATGGCATCACCGACGAGTGGGGCGTGAAAGTCACCCTGGTCGAGGTCAAGGACGTCGAGCTGCCCGAGTCGATGCGCCGGGCGATGGCCCGGCAGGCCGAGGCCGAGCGCGAGCGCCGCGCCAAGGTCATCCATGCCGAGGGCGAGTTCGAGGCCGCACGCCGACTGTCGGAGGCCGCCGAGCTCATGGCCGACGCCCCCGGCGCGATGCAACTGCGGCTGCTGTCGACCCTGGCCGACATCACCGCCGAGAAGAACTCCACGGTGGTCTTCCCGGTCCCCGTCGAGCTGCTGCGCTTCGCCGAGGCGATGACCCCCCGGTCGGACTGACCCCGCCGACGGCAGTATCCTTCGAGGCCCGGCCGAGCAGCGCGGAGGACGTCGCTGACCATCTTCCACCGCTACCTGGGTGCCGTCATCGTCACCCTGTTCGTGGTCATCTTCTTCTGGGGCCTGATCTCGCGGATCCTCGGCCGCGAGGAGCCCCCCATCGGCCTGTGGGTCGTGCAGCACTGGACCGAGAACCTGCTGGTGGTACAGACCGTGGTCGGCCTGGTGCTGCTGCTGCTCGGCCGGCGCATCGTGGGGATCCCGCTGGCCTGGCTGCACTACTTCTACGGGTCGCTGTTCCCGCTGGTGGCGATCATCGGCGGGCGGATCGCGAGCCTGCGCCGCGAGCGCTACGCGCAGATGAGCCTGGCCTGGGGAGCCTTCTTCGCCTTCGGCCTGAGCCTGCGGGCGCTGCAGACCGGCTGCGGGGAGAGCCCACGGGCGATCGCGCGCTGCCTGGGCATCGACGTGTGAGCCGGGCCGGACGCGGATCGCCGTGCCCGGCCCATCCACGCCCCGCTGCGGCACCGGAATCCGACGCGGGACGCACGTGTTGTCCAACCCGGCCGCCACCGCGGCGTCGCTTCCCACCGCGCCCGCTTCGGCTACCTCGACCAAGGGACCTTGATGCCTCGCCGCTTCGCCATCACCTTCGACTACCTGTGCCCCTTCGCGCGCAACGCCAACGAGCACGTCGTGGCTGGGCTGCAGGGCGGCGCCGACTGGGACGTGAGCTTCGTTCCCTTCAGCCTCGCGCAGGGGCATGTCGAACCCGAGCAGCAGGACGTCTGGGAGCGCGACGAGCCCGACAAGGTGCCCGGCGTCCTGGCGCTGCAGGCGGGCCTGGCCGTCCGCGATCTCGACCCCGAACGGTTCCCGGCGGTACACGCGGCACTGTTCGCCGCCCGGCACGACGAGGGCCTCGACCTCAAGGACGTCGAGGTGGTGCGCGGCGCGGTGGCGAGTGCGGGCGCCGATGCCGACGCGGTGTTCGCCCGGATGCAGGCCGGCGCGGCGATGAACGCGCTGCGTACCGAGCACACCTCGGCGGTCGCACAGCATGAGGTCTGGGGCGTACCGACGTTCATCGCCGGCGAGCGCGCCGTCTTCGTCCGCCTGATGGACCGCCCCAACGGTGACGCCGAGGCGGCACGCCGGACCATCGAGCACGTCGTCGATCTCGTCGAGGGGGCGCCGATGCTCCACGAGTTCAAGCAGACCGACCTGCCGCGGTAGGCCTCCGGTGGGGGCCGGTCGGTGCGGCCTCAGCGCTCCAGACCGAGCAGCTGTCGGGCGCGCTCGACCTCTTCGCAGACCACGACCAGCCCGCCGTCGTTGGCGAGGTAGGCCTCATCGATGTTGATGCCGGCATCCGCGAGAACCCGGCAGATCTCCCCGATCCGTCCAGGCACGTCGTTGACCGGCACGACCAGCGCATCGCGCACGTCCATGACGGGGATGGCTGCGTCGTGCAGGACCCGGAAGGCGTCGTCGGTCCGGTCGACGACGA
>SKJO01000408.1 GCA_007121975.1 Nitriliruptoraceae bacterium
CGGGCCGCCGGAGTTGCTGCTCGGCTGGCAGGTGCGGTGGGACGTGGTGTTCGGGCCGGTGCTCGACGACCTCCTCGGCGACGAGCCGGGCACCAGCCGGTCGGTGGGGCTCGAGGACGGCGTGTTCGAGCTGACCGTGGCCGGCGAAGCCGGGTCCGATCTGCGCGAGCGCCTCGCTCAGGCCGAGGCGGAGCTGCTCGCCGGTGAGCGCGACCCCCGCGGCTGAGCGCCGGTGTCGGCCGGGCCTAGACTGGTCGTGCCCTCCATCCTGCTGAGGTCTGCATGCCGCGCACGAAGATCATCGCCACCCTGGGGCCCTCCCTCGACGACCCGCAGCTGCTGCGGGCGGCGATCGCGGCGGGCATCGACGTGGTCCGGCTCAACTTCTCCCACGGGACCATCGAGGACCATGCCCGCCGGCTGGCCCAGGCCCGGGAGATCGCCGCCGAGCTCGGACGCCCTCTGGGCAGCTTCGGTGACCTGCAGGGACCCAAGATCCGGCTCGGGCTGGTGCCCGATGAGGGGGTGGCGCTGGCCGATGGTGCCGAGGTGGTGCTGGTCAGCGGTGCCGAGCAGCTCGAGGCCTACGAGCAGGACGGTACGCCGCTGCTGCCGGTCGTCTACGAGCACCTCGCCCAGGACGTCGAGCAGGGTGCCATGGTCCTGCTCGACGACGGCCTGCTGCGCCTGGTGGTCGTATCGGTCGACGGCGACCGGGTGGTGACCCGGGTGGTGGCCGGTGGCACTGCCCGGTCGCGCAAGGGCGTCAACCTGCCCGGCGTCGAGGTGTCGGCGCCGAGCCTCACCGAGAAGGACCGTCACGACGTCGCCGACATGATCGAGCTCGGGGTCAACTGGATCGCGCTGTCCTTCGTGCGCCGGCCCGATGACGTGCTCCAGCTACGGGCGCACATCGCCGAGCTCGGGGGCGACCAGCCGATCATCGCCAAGCTCGAACGACCCGAGGCCATCGAGCACCTCGCCGAGATCGTCGCCGCCAGCGATGCCGTGATGGTGGCCCGGGGCGACCTCGGGGTCGAGATCGGCCCGGAGCGGGTGCCGACCATCCAGAAGCGGATGATCGATCTGTGCAACCAGCGGGGGCGGCCGGTGATCACCGCGACCGAGATGCTGCAGTCGATGATGATGAGCCCGCGGCCCACCCGCGCGGAGGCCTCCGACGTCGCCAACGCGGTCTTCGACGGAACCGATGCGGTGATGCTGTCGGGCGAGACCGCCGCCGGACGCTTCCCGGTCGAGTCGGTGCGCACGATGACGCGCATCGTGGACGAAGCGGAGGCCGCCGCCGAGCAGTCGCGCACGGTGGCGCCCACGACCGGGACCGTCTTCGGTCGGGTCATGGCCAAGGCGGCCACCCAGGTGGCCGAGGATGTCGGGGCGGTCGCGGTCCTGGTGTTCACGGTCAGCGGCGCCTCGGTCGTGCGGGTTTCCAAGCATCGTCCCGCCCAGCCGCTGCTCGCCCTCACCACCTCCGAGCGGACCCTGCAGCGCCTGCCCCTGCTGTGGGGCACGATCGGAACGATGGTCGACGCGACCGAGCAGGCCGAGCAGTTGATCGAGGAGGCCGACCGCGTCTGCACCGAGCAGCGCATCGGACAGCCGGGCGACCCGATCGTGATCGTGGCCGGCCGACCCGGTGGCCGGGGAGGCACCAACCGCGTCATCGTGCACCGGCTCGGCGAGCCGGTGCGCTGAGGTCCCGGTCGGCGACGGCGGAGGCATCGAGGGTGGACATCCCCGATCACCTGCACGGTGAGCGCCGCTGCCTGCTGACCACCCCGGGCCGGATCACGGGACGACGACACACCGTGGAGCTGTGGTTCGTGCCGGCGGAGGGCGGCGCCTACCTGATGTCGGGCTCGGGAGGGCTCACCCAGTGGAGCCTGAACCTGCAGGCCGAGGAGCAGGGGGTGCTGCGCATCGCGGATCGCTCCTGGCTCGGGCGTGCGGCGTTTCTGCCCCACGGCGACGAGCGCACCGGGGTGCTGGCCGCGTTCCACACCAAGTACGACCCGCCCGGCAAGGACCGCACCGCGGCCTGGGCGCGCTCGGCGACGGTCGTGCACCTGGTGCTGACCCACGACCTCTCGCGCTGAGCAACCGGCGCGTCAGCGACCGACGTCGATCGGGTGCTCGGGCGGCCCTGTGCGCAGCAGGTCGTCGAGGTGGCGCACCAGCGCAGCGGGCGCGAGCTCGGCCTCGGTGGCGGCAAGCTCGTCCCGGGTCCACCAGCGGGCGCGGTCCGCGCCGTGGTCGTCGAGCGGCGCCGCCTCGGCGTCGACCTCGGCGCGGGCGAGCAACCACCGCTCCCGCTGCTGCAGCCAGACACCGCGGAAGCAGAAGGTGACCTCGCGCGACCACACCCAGGGGCCTGGCTCGACCACGACGCCGAGTTCCTCGAGCAGCTCGCGGCGGGCGGCCGTGAGATGGTCCTCGCGGGGTCCGAGCCCGCCCCCCGGCGCGGTCCACACCCGGCGCTCGGGCGTGGGCACATGGGCGACGAGCAGGACGCGGTCCGCCGCGTCGAGCAGCAGCACGCGGGCGGCCTCGCGCCGCAGTGGCTGCTGTTCACTGGAGCCCGACGGCTCGGGCTCGAACCGGGGATGGGGCGGGACGACGCGGGAGGCCAGGATGCGATCGGTGGGCACCACGTGCAGCTGCCGGTCACGGCCGACGATCAGCAGCACGTCGGGTTCGTGGACGAGCAGCCGGCCGACGACGTCGGTCGGCAGGCTGCCGCGTTCGGCGTCAGCGCGGACGTGACGCACCGAGACGCGCTCGCCGACGTGCTCGGGGCCGACGCGGCGCTGATAGCTCGGCCGCAGCGTGCCGATCCGCGGAGCCCGGGAGGGGTCGGTCATGGTCGCACCGGCTCGTCGATCGCCACCTCGAGGTCCAGGGACCGGCGCAGCAGAGCGGTGCGGCGCTCGAGTTCGGGCTCGGTCAGTGCCAGCCCACCGCCCCGCAGCCGCAGCTCGAGCCGGTCGCCGGTCAACGTTCCGGTCACGGTCGTGATCGACTGGTCGTGCGCGCGGTCCAGCCCGTCGGCGAGCTGCAGCAGCGCGAGCAGCTGCTCGGTGGAGCGCTGATCCTCCGGTGACAGCGACGCGTAGGGGGCATAGGTCGGGTCGATGCCCCGGGAGCGGTGGAAGCGCACCAGGGTGGTCAGCTGGGCGTACTCACGGGGCGTGAAGCCGTGCAGCTCGGCGTGCTCGACGAGGTAGGCGCCGTGCTCGTGCTGCCGGCGCAGCGCGATCGCCTCACCGACGGAGTGCACGCGGGCGGCGTGGCTGAGCAGCTCGCGCAGCTCGGGGCCGAGACCGTGCCGCGGCTGTGTGCGGTCGAACAGCTGCCCGGCGAGCTGGGCGACGTGCACCGGGTGCGGGTCGTGAGGCAGGAAGCCCGTGCGGACCCGCTCGATCTCGTCCAGGCGCAGGGTATGGGGGCTGCGCACCCCCGCGTCGCCGTGCGTGTCGAGCAGCAGTCCCTCGCGCAGGCCCCAGTCCGACACCGTGACCGTCGCGGTGCCCAGGCGTTCGAGGGTGCGGGTGAGCACCACCGCGGCGACGTGGACGTGGTCGGCGCGTCGGGCCTTCATCCCGGGGACCTCGAGCCGGCCCGCCAGGTCGAGTCCGAGCAGCTCATCACGGACCTCGGCGAGCTCGCCGGTGCTCACCTCCAGCATGTTGAGGGTGGAGGGCAGCCACACCCCGCGGCGGGCGGCCACGATGCGGGCCAGCGCACGTACCGTGCCTCCCACCGCGACGGTCGCCGCCGGGGCGAGCGCCTGGACCCCGTCCACGACCGGGTCGAGCGCGGCGTCGATGTGCGCGAGCAGTGCGTCGAGCTCGCGGGCCACGGGTGGGTCGGTCGCGACCAGGGTGCTCAGCCGGCTCGCCCCGAGCCGCACCGAGCAGGTCCCGAGCATCCGCTCGGCGACGCCGGTGGCCAACTCCAACGACCCACCGCCGAGATCGAGCACCAGCACCGGCTCGCCGCGCAGAGCCACGGCGGCCCGGACGCCGAGGTAGGCCAGGCGGGCCTCCTCGTCGCCGTCGAGCACGCGGATCGGTGCGGCAGCCGCGGTGGCCAACTCGCTGAGCACCGCCTCCCCGTTGGCGGCGTCGCGCAGCGCCGAGGTCGCCACCGCCAGGGGCCGATCGGCGCCGCTGCGCCGTGCCAGGGTGGCCAGGTGGGACACCGTGGCCGCGGCGCGGGTGCGCTGGTCGCGGGGCACGGTGCCGTGTCGGGCGACCGTCGCCCCCAGGTGCAGCATCTCGCGCTCGCGCAGCACCGGAACGATGCGGGGTCCCTCGACGTCGGCGACCAGCACGTGGAAGGAGTTGCTGCCGAGATCCAGGACCGCGCTGCGCATCAGACCGACGGTGGTGGCAGGTAGTGCGCTGCCGGCGTTGAGGCCAGCCCGTCGAGGATCCAGGTGCTGGCCTTCTCCCACTCCGGCGAGGCTCCGACCTCGACGCCCTGCTCGGCGAGGTCGGTGATCGCGGCGGCGATCACGTCGCCGTGGGAGCACAGCAGCGCCCCCTGGTCGGCCACCTCCCGCAGCAGGGCGCGGATCACGTCGAGCGGGACGCCCTCGGCCAGACGCTCGTCGGACTCGACCAGCAGACCCCGGGCGTCGGCCAACGGCTGCACGCTGTCCAGGCAGCGTCTGGCCGGGGAGGACAGGATCCGGTCGATGGGGTGGGCCGCGAGCAGCGTCGGCAGCGCCTCGGCCTCACGGCGCCCCTGGGGGGATGCCGGGCGGATCCGGTCGTCGCCGTTCCAGGCCGCGCGATCCCCCGCGTGCACGTGGCGCAGCAGCAGGACGCTCACGGTGTGGGCTCGTTCAACGCGTGCTCCAGGATCTCCCGCTCGGTCGCGTAGGTCAGCAGCCGGGGCGCCTCGGAGGTGAGGACCCAGCGGGCCTCGTCGATCTCCTCGTCGGGCTCGCGGTCGGCCGGATCCCCCGAGGTGGGCGCCATGACGTACCAGCGCACCCGCTTGGGGCGGTCTCTGGTGTCACGATAGCGCAGCTCCGGCAGCGCCCGGCCCGAGGTGGCCCGCACGCCGGTCTCCTCCTCGACCTCACGCAGGGCACCGGTCACCGCATCCTCGCCGGCGTCGAGCTTGCCCTTGGGCAGCGACCAGTCGTCGTACCGCGGTCGGTGCACCACCAGCACCTCGCGCTGCTCGCCGGTCCCGCGCAGCACCACCCCGCCGGCCGCCTCGATCATCGGGTTGCGCTGCGCTGTCGGGCCCGCTCCTGCAGGGTGAGTTGACTCTCGACCCCGTGGACGGTCGGCACCCGCCGCCACACCGCGTCCGGGCCGAGCTCCCACGAGAGCATGTCATCGGCGAGTGCCACCTCGAGGACCTCCTCGAGCCGGGCCTGCAGTGCCGGCTCCGTGACCGGGGTGAGTGCCTCCACCCGTCGGTCGAGGTTACGCGGCATCCAGTCACCCGACCCGATGAGGTAGTCGTAGCCGCGGGCGGGGCTCCCGAAGCGGTAGACCCGGGAGTGCTCGAGGTAGCGGCCGACCACCGAGCGCACGCGGATGGTCTCCGAACGGCCCGGGACGCCGGGCAGCAGCCCGCAGATGCCGCGCACCACGAGGTCGACCGGGGTGCCGGTGCTCCCCGCCTCGTACAGCGCGTCGATGATGCCCGGATCGATCAGGCTGTTCATCTTGGCGACGATGCGACCGTCGGGTGCCTCGGCCTCGCGGCGGATGAGTTCCTCCATCCGGGGCCGGAAGATGGTCGGGGCGGTGACCAG
>SKJO01000348.1 GCA_007121975.1 Nitriliruptoraceae bacterium
GCACCCACGGCGCCGAGGCGGCGCGTGCCGTGACCCGACCGCCGCCGGGCGCGCCCGGCAGACGGGCCGCGCTCACCAGCCGCGTCCGGCGTACTTCTGCTCCTCGGGCAGGGTGTCGAGGTTGATGCCGACCATCGCCTCGCCGAGCCCGCGCGACACCTTGGCGATGACCGCCGGGTCGTCGAAGTTGGTGGTGGCCTCGACGATCGCGCGGGCGCGCGCCTCGGGGTCGCCGGACTTGAAGATGCCCGAGCCGACGAACACGCCGTCCGCGCCGAGCTGCATCATCATCGCCGCGTCCGACGGGGTGGCGATCCCGCCGGCGGTGAACAGCACCACGGGCAGCCGGCCGGTCTTCGCCACCTCGACGACCAGGTCGACGGGCGCGCGCAGCTCCTTGGCCATGCTGTACAGCTCGGTGGTGTCCATCGACGCCAGCCGCCGGATCTCGCCGGTGATCGAACGCATGTGGCGGGTGGCTTCCACGACATTGCCGGTGCCGGCCTCGCCCTTGGAGCGGATCATCGCCGCGCCCTCACCGAGCCGCCGCAGCGCCTCGCCGAGGTTGGTGGCGCCGCACACGAACGGCACGTCGAAGCCCCACTTGTCGATGTGGTGGGCCTCGTCGGCCGGGGTGAGCACCTCGGACTCGTCGATGTAGTCCACGCCGAGCGACTGCAGCACCTGCGCCTCGACGAAGTGGCCGATGCGCGCCTTGGCCATGACCGGGATCGACACCGCCTCGACGATGCCGTCGATCATGTCGGGGTCGCTCATGCGCGCAACACCGCCGTCGCGACGGATGTCGGCGGGGACCCGCTCGAGGGCCATGACCGCGACCGCGCCGGCGGCTTCGGCGACCCGCGCCTGCTCGGGGGTGACGACGTCCATGATGACGCCGCCCTTGAGCATGTCGGCCATGCCACGCTTGACCCGCATGGTGCCGGTCTGCGCCTGGGCCGCACCGGCCGACGCCGGGGACGAGGTGGTGGCGTGATCGTCGTGGTGGTGGCTCATCGCGCTACTCCGTGGCGGAGGGGACCGACCGTTCGAGGGTACTGCCTCACCGCCGTCTGACGTCCGACAGCGGTCTACCCCTGAGCTTCGGCGTCGAGGGCCTCGTCGGGTGGGGTCAGCGGCGCGGGCAGGTTGCTCTCGGAGGGGAACAGCACCCAGGTCGGGCCCGGCTTGAGCGCGAAGGGCAGGCCGCGGGCGTCGAGCACCTCGATGTGGTCGCCGGCGGTCGGCTTGGTCCAGGTCACCTCGTAGCGGTTGCCGTCGCGCAGGGCGATACCCCGCGAGCCCTCGGTGAGCACGGTGGTCTCCGGGTAGCCCGACGCGCCGGTGTAGAAGCGTGCGCCGAGCACCAGCACGTTGGCGGCGCCGATCTGGCCCTCGCCGGTGACCAGGAACGGCTCGCCGTTCTGGTTGCGGCGATAGACGCCCTCGGCGTCGTCGTAGGACCAGTTGGTCACGTACGAGTTGGTCATGACGACGTCGAGGGAGCGGCCCGGATCCTCGCAGTTCTCGGCATCGGGGGGGCACTGCTCCTCGTTGCGGGGTGGTTCCTCGGCGAAGACCCAGCCGATGGAGTCGAGCACCTCGGCCTCGCGTTCGATCACCGCGTCGAGGGCCGGCTGCAGGCGCAGGTACAGGTTGTGGGGGGCGCGCCGCTCACCGATGCGGTGGAAGCCGGGCCCGCCCTCGGCGATACGCACCGACGGGGTGGCGGCCAGCATGCCCTGCACCTCGGGGCGGGCGCCGGAGTAGATGAACCCGGACCGGCCGAAGGCGGTCACCACCTCGGCGTCGACCGGCCGGGCGGAGCGGGTCGGCCCGACCGACTCGGGCAGCTCGCTGTGGAACACGACCATGAAGCGGGTCACCGCCGCCTCGACACGCTGCTCGAAGACGATGTCCGCCGCGTCGAGCCCCGTCTGCGGGCGGGCCTGCGGGGAGTTCTCGATCTTGACGAGCAGCAGCGGGCGGTCCATGACCTCCTCGTCGACCGGTTCGCCGGTCACGAACGAGCGGGGCCGCAGGTCCTCGGGTTCCGGCTCAGGCTCCGGTTCGGGCTCCGGTTCCGGTTCCGGCTCGGGTTCTGGTTCGGGCTCCGGTTCGGGTTCGGGCTCGGCGACGGGCTCTGGGGTGGCCTCGGGCTCCTCGTCGCCGGCACAGGCGGCCAGCAGCAGCGTGACGGCGAGGGTGGCGGCCAGGATGCGGCGCACGATCAACGGACCTTCCAGGGGTGGTGACCGGGTGAGGGCGCGAGCCTACGCTGCGTTCGGACCGATGCGGTGCACCTGGCGCCTGCCCGTGGATGCTGGTACCTACCCCTGAGTTCCCGTGCCGCCCGGTGACGCGGGGATACCGGGCCGGATCAGCGACCTTCGAGCACCTGCTCGTAGACCTCGCGCAGCCGGCCCGCCACCTGCGGCCAGTCGAAGGCCTGCGCCCACCGCCGCCCCTCGCGTCCCATCGCCGAGCGCGCCGAAGGGTTGGCGATGAGGCCGCCGATCGCCTCGGCCAGCGCCCGCGGATCCCCCGGGGCGACCAGGCGGGCCTGCACCCCGTCGGTGGCCACCGACCGGTAGCCGGGGATGTCGGAGGCGACCACCGGCCGACCGGCGGCCATCGCCTCGAGCAGCACGATCCCGAACGACTCGCCGCCGAGCGCCGGGGAGACGTACACGTCGCAGGAGGCGTACCAGCGCGGCAACTCCTCGTCGTCGACCCGGCCGAGGAAGCACACGTCCTCGCGCAGCCCGGCGGGAAGCAGCGCCTCACACCGCGCCCGCTCGTCGCCGGCGCCGACCACGTACAGGCGCAGCTCGGGCTGCTCGGCCTTGAGCAGCGTGAAGGCACGCACCAGCGGCTCGAGGCCCTTGCGCCGCTCGAGCCGGCCGACGAACAGCAGGCACGGAGCGGGGTCCTCCACGATGTCGGCGAACGGTTCGGCGGTCGCGAAGCGAGCGACGTCGACACCGTTGGGCACGACCGTGAAACGGCGGGGGTCGACCCCCAGCACCTCGGCGTGGTAGGCGGCTGCCGCGTCGCTGACCGCGATCGCCACCCCCACCTCACGCAGCACCCAACGGCCCAGCGGCCGAGTCAGGCGGTAGGCGCGGGTGCGGTCCGACCAGGCGTGGAAGGTGGCGACCGTGGGCGCGGCGCCGGCGGTGATCGCCGCGATGCCGACCGCGGGCACCAGCGGCTCGTGGACGTGGACCAGGTCCGGGGCGAAGCGACGCAGCGCCTGACGCACCCGCACGCCGGTGCGCGGGTCGAGGCCGATCGGCGCCCGCGAGCCGTTGAACGGTACGGCCACCGACGGACCGACGTCGAGGTGGTCGGCGCCGGCGGCCTCGCCGTCATCCTCGCCACCGGCCTCGCCACCGGCCTCGCCACCGGCCTCGGGCCGGGCCCGAGTGGACCGCCGGTTCAGGCGGTGGCCGGGCCCGATCAGCACCACCTCATCGCCGCCGGCACGCAGCGCCGTGGCCAGCGCCCGCACATGGGCCTGCACGCCGCCGGGCACGCTCAGGTCGTAGGGCGAAACCATCGCGATCCTCATCACGGGCCTCCCTGCGAACGGTCGGTTGCGTCGCGGCCCGAGGGTCCCCGCTGGTCCCACTCCACCCGGGCGAGCGCCCGCCAGTCCTCGTCGCTGCGCCAAGCGGCGGCGACAGGATGGTCGGGCTCCCGGTCGGCGAGCCAGTTGGGCACGAACACGTGCCACTGCTCAGGGAAGCGACGGATCAGCGCCTCGAGTTCGTGGGCCACGACCTGGGTGCCGTCGTAGACCGCGAGTTCCTGCACCTCGACGGGGGCGTGCACCACCCCGTAGAAGCCGTCGCCGCGGGTCACGAAGGCTCCGATCGCCACCGGCCGGCCGGTACGCCGCGCCAGCGCCGCGGTGCCGGGCGGCAGCCGGCAGGGCTCGCCGAAGAACTCGACGATGGGGCCCTTGCGGGTCAGATCGCGGTCGGCGAGCAGGGTCGCGAGCGCCCCCTGCTCGGTCACCCGCTGCTCGAGTTGGTCGAGCATGTTGCCGCCCCGCACGAGCGGGATGACGTCGATGCCGGCCTGCCGACGCAGCCACACGAACCGTTCGAACAGCCGGCGGGGCTCCACCACCTCGGCGACCACGACCATGCCCCAGCGGCGCTGGGCGGTGAAGAACGCCCCGACGTCCCACGAGCCGAGGTGGGCGGTGGCGAACAACCCGCCCTTGCCGCTGTCCCGGAACGCATCGACGTAGCCCAGCCCCTCGGCCGGGGAGTCTGCCACCGCCGCCCCGTCCATGACATGCAGCCGGAAGCTGTCGAGCCAGTAGCGGGCGTAGGACACGAACGCATCGTGCACCAACGCATCGAGGTCGCCCGCAGAGGCGTCGGGGACGACCCGCGCCAGGTTGCGGCGCACCTGGCTGCGCTGGCGGGCGGATGCGCCGAGGTGCCACGCCGCGCCGATGCGCGCAGGCAGCCGGCGCGCAACCGGCTCGGGCAGCCGGGCGGCCGCCTCCCACACGGCGAGGTAGCGCCAGTAGGCCGCCCGCTGCCGCAGGGACTCGGGATCGGGTGGCGGCAGTTCGTCGAGCGTGGCGCTGCCCCTCACGACCGCGGTCCGCGCGACCGACCGGTACCCGAGCGACGACCCGGGATCAGCCGGGCGCGCAGCCCGGAGGGCCCATCGGGAACCGCGGCGAGCACCTCCTGCTCCACCTCGGCGGCGTCGATCACCTCGACGCGGTCACGCTGCGAATCCCCCTCGCCGTCCGGTGCGGGCCACAGATCGGCGGGTCCATCGGACCGGGCATCGGTGGCTTGCTTCGGCTCGTCGCTCGCGGCATCGGCGGCAACCAGCGACGCTTCGTCCGGGGCATCGGCGGCAACCGTCGGCTCGTCGTTGGACCGGTTGTTGGCGCTGTGTTCGTCGAGCGCCGGATCGAAGTTGCGCTCCCCGTAGAACCGCCGGGCGGCCTTCTTGAACGCCCGGCTCCAAGCCCGGTCGAGCACGGCCAGAGCGAGCAACTCCTCGGGGATGTCACGGTCGATCTGGCACCAGACGTGATGCACGCGCTGGACCACCGTGACCGTGCTGCCGACCGCCAGGATCCACAGCACCGGCTCGAGCAGCCAGCGGTGGAACAGCAGCGCGATGATGAGCAGGATGGCCCGCTCGGCGCGCTCCAGGATGCCCACCGAGCACTCGAGGTCGATCGCTTCGGCCTTGGCACGCACGTAGCTGGTGACCTCGGCGCCGACCAGTGCGACGACGGCCAGCGTGAACAGTCGCGGTTCGTCACGCAGCCAGAACGCCATCCCGCCCAGGATCAGCCCGTCGGAGATGCGGTCGCTGACCGAGTCGTAGAAGCCGCCGAACGGGGTGGAACGTCCGGTGGCACGAGCGACCGCACCGTCGAACGTGTCCATCAGTCCACCGAGGATCAGGATGGCCCCACCGAGCACCGGCGAGCCGAGTGCCACGCTCACGGCCGCCGCCGCGGTCAGCACGATGCCCAGGGTGGTGAGCCAGTTCGGCGTGATCCGGGTACGCGCGATCACACGTCCCGCGGGCGTGGTGACCGCATCGACGTACGACGGGAACCGCGATCGCAGCGTCACGACATCCTCTGGCAGCGAAGGGACCGGGGCCGGAACCAGCGCCGGCGCCGGCGCCCGGTCGGGGCCGGGGAACCCTGGTCAACGTGGCCCCCCGGCAACGGACAACTCC
>SKJO01000358.1 GCA_007121975.1 Nitriliruptoraceae bacterium
CCGAGCCGACCGGTGCTGCGCGCGTAGGCCCCGGCCATGTGCAGCGCCGAGGATTCGTGGCGGGGGCTGTGCAGCGTCAGCCCGTGGCGGGGCAGCGCCCGGTACAGCCCGACGTAGGTGCCGTCGACGATGCCGAACACGTCGTGCACGCCGGCCGCCGCCAGGGTCCGGGCGATCAGCTCGCCCCCCGAGAAGGTCTCCGCCATCACCGGCTCCCGTCCGGGTGCCCGCCGCCCGGACACCGCCTACCTCGAACTCCCGACCGCAACCCTATGCGACCGGCGTGCCACCCGCGCTGCTCCCGATCGGCACCTTCGTGCTGCCACCACGTCTACGCTCTGGCCTGCCGCAGCCTGCCGCAGCCTGCACCACCCGACCCCGGATGCGACCGTGACCTCGAGCCGCCTGCTGGTCGCCGCCGTGGTGGCCGGCACCGTGCTGGCCACGCTGGTCGCCGCCGCCACCTTCACCCTCGCGCAGCGCGACAGCCGCGCGCAGCAGCTCGAACTGGTCGCCGACTCGGCGGCCAGCGACTTCCAGACCCAGTTGTCCCGCATCAGCGACCTCGGCACCGACCTCGCGGTCGTGCTGGGACGCGGCGACCGACTCGACCATCGGCAGTACGCCGAGGTGCTCGACGAGCTGCAGGTCGGGGTGCGGTTCCCGAACCTGACCGGCGTGAGTCTCATCGAGTACGTGTCCCGCGACGAGCTCGAACCCTGGGTCGCGCACCGGCAGGCGGAGGGCGACGGCTTCACCCTGCACGGCGACGCCGGCGAGCCGGGACTGCGGGTGATCCGCTACAGCCACCCGCTGCCCCGCAACGCTGCCGCGGTCGGCTTCGACATCACCGGGCAGGTCGAGTCCCGCCAGGCTGCCGATCGTGCGCTTGCCTCCGACGAACCACAGCTGTCGGGCGCCACCTGGATCGTGCAGCTCGACGCGCAGACCCCCGGCGCGGTGCTGCACGTGCCGCTGAGCGGTCGCGACGGGACGCTCGGGCTGGTCATCGCCGTCGAGGACCTGCTGGCCGGGCTCGAGCCGCTGCCCGCACCGGTCACGGTCACGGTGCGCGATCCCGACACCTCGGTCTTCTCGCTGCCGGGCAGCACCGGGGACCTCGATGACCTGCAGCTCGGGATCGCCCCGGCGCCGGTCACCCGGCCGGTGGGGATCGGCGAGCGGCGCTGGGAGCTCGACGTGCGCCCGGCAGACGGGTTCGTGACCCCCGTCGAGCGGGCACCCACGGCGATCATCCTGGCCGGCGGTCTGCTGGTGGCGGTGCTCGCCGGGCTGGTGGTGCGCGGTGCGGCGACGCGGGAGCGGCTGGCCAGCGCGCTCGCCGACGAGCGCACGACCCAGCTCGCCGCCGCCAACGAGCGGCTTGCGGACAGCAACCGCCGCCTCGCCCAGGCCAACCACTCCCTGGTGCGCGCCGATCGCCACAAGGACGAGTTCCTCGCGGCGGTCTCCCACGAGCTGCGCACCCCCCTGACCGTGATCGGCGGCCTGGCGGAGACGCTGCGGCGACTGCCCGCGCAGACGGCTCCGCCCCAGCTGCTCGACCCGCTCGACCGCAACGTCGCGCGGCTCGACCAACTGCTCGAGGACCTGCTCACGCTGGCCGGGCTCGACGCGGGCCGGGTGCTGCCGCGCCCCGAGCCGGTCCCGCTGGTCGAGGCCCTTGCCACGCTGGTGACCGACCTGGGGACCCTGGCCCCCGAGCCGCTCGAGCTGCCCGCCCACCGCGAGGTGGCGGTGCTGGTCGATCGGCGCCACCTCGAACGGATCCTGACCAACCTGCTCGTCAACGCCGCCCGCCACGGTCGACCGCCCTATGCGGTGCAGGTCGCATCCCGCGACGAGGAGCCGGTGTCGATCACCGTTCTCGACCACGGACCGGGGCTGGCCCCGGGCGAGCAGGCGCGCATCTTCACCCGCTTCGAGCGGGGAGCGCGGGCGGAGCGGGCCACCGGTACGGGCCTCGGACTTGCGATCGTCGACGAGCTCGCCCGGCTCAACCTCGGCAGGGTGGACTACGAGCGCCGCGATGGGGTCACGGCCTTCGTCGTGCGCCTGCCCCGCGGCTGAGGCCGGCTCAGGTCACCCCGAGGTCACGAAGGGTCACCTCGACGTCCGCGCGGAAGAGCTCCTCGCAGCCCTCGGGCAGCAGCCAGTGGTGGTGGCCGAACACCTCGAGGCTGACCTGGCCGTGCAGCCGGCCCCAGGACAGCAGCAGGCGCGCGAGCACCGCCGGGGGCAGCTCGGCGGTGACCGGGACCATCGGAGCCAGCGGGCCGGCCAGCTCCTCGGCGTCCAGGGCGGGGTGCAGGCGCAGCCGCCCCTGGTGCCAGGCCTCGATCAGCGGCTGGGCGAGCGCGCGACCGACGCGGTTCATCGCCTCGACGGTCGGTCCCCCGGGCGGAGCGTGGTAGCCGGGGATCGGGTCGCCGAACAGCAGCCCGAACACGTTGGGGTGGGCCACCGACCAGGCGCGGTAGGCCAGCGCCACCGCACGGATGCGCTCGGCGACGTCATCGTCGGGTCCGGCGATGACCGGCACCTCGGGGGTCGCCCCGTCGCCGGCGGTGCGCTCGGCCGGCGGGGTCCCGAGCGCGGCGAGCAGGTGGTCGGCGAGGTCGTGGTAGCCGTCAGCGATGAGCAGGGTGAGCAGTTGCTCGCGTGAGTCGACGTAGCGGTACAGCCCCGCGGGGCTCATGCCCAGGCGGCGCGCAACCGAGCGCAGCGACAGCCCGACCGCGCCACGTTCGCGGACCTCGGCCAGGCTCGCGGCCTTGAGCTCCTGCAGGGTCTGGGTGCGCAGCCGCTCACGACGTGAGGCGGTGGTCTGCGGGTCGGGCACGGGGAGCTCCGGCTGAGGTTGCGCTGGGCGCACAGTACCACGAATGGGGCTTGCACTGCGAACACTGTTCACGTAAAAACAGTGATAGCAGAGTGAACAACGTTCGCACAACGCGATCCCCACGCGACGAACCCACCAGGAGCCCCACCATGCAGATCACCGTGCTCGGCGCCACCGGCGGCACCGGCCGCGCCATCGTCACCGAGCTGGCTGCCCGCGGCCACACCGTCACCGCCGCGAGCCGCTCGGTCGACGCCTCCGACCTGCCCGACGGCGTGCGCGCCCGACCCACCGACCTGCTCGACGCGGACTCGGCGCGGCGGGCCTGCGAGGGCGCCGAGGTGGTCGTCATGGCCGCCGCGGTCCCCTACTCGCGGTGGGCCACCGACCTGATCACGATGGTCGACGCCGCGATCGACGCCGCGGCCGACGCCGGCGCGCGGCTGGTGATGGTCGACAACCTGTATGCCTACGGGGCGCCCGACGGTCCCATCAGCGAGGCGAGCCCGGAGGCGGCCACGACCCGCAAGGGCCGGCTGCGCGCCGAGCTCGGCCGCCGGCTGCTCGCCGCCCACCAGGCGGGGCGGGTCCGGGTCGCCATCGGGCGGTTCAGCGACTACTACGGCCCCGGCGGTGCCAACAGCCTGGTCGCCGCCCTGGCCGTGGACCGTGCCGTGGCCGGCAAGGCCCCCCGTGTCTACCTCGACGGCGAGATGCCCCACACCTTCGCCTACCTGCCCGACGTCGCGCGTGCGTTCGCAACCCTCATCGAGCACCCCGAGGCCGACGGGCGGGTGTGGGTGCTGCCCGCCGCGCCGGCGATCACCCAGCGTGAGCTGTTCACCGCGATCGCCGACGCGGCCGGCGTCGACGGCAGGCTCGGCCGGATCGGCCCGGCGATGCTGGCGCTCGCGGGGCTGTTCAACCGCGAGCTGCGCGAGGCGCGTGAGCTCACCGAGCAGTTCGAGCGGCCCTATGTCACCGATGCCTCGGCGTTCGAGGCGGCCTTCGGGGCCTTCACCCCGACCCCGCACGTGCAGGCCGTGGCCCAGACCGTGGCCGTGGCCCGCCGCGCGGTCACTGCTGGGGCAGGTAGCGCTTGATCTCGCGCCGGGCCAGCGCCATCTCGTGGACCTCGTCGGGACCATCCGCCATCCGAAGGGTGCGGGCATGCGCCCACATCAGCGCCAGGGGCGTGTCGTTGGTGAAGCCCGCCCCGCCGTAGGTCTGGATCGCCTTGTCCAGCACCCACTCGGCCATCGAGGGCGCCACGATCTTGATCGCGGCGATCTCCATGCGGGCACCCTTGTTGCCCACGGTGTCCATCAGGTGCGCGGTCTTGAGGGTGAGCAGCCGGGCCTGCTCGATGCGCACCCGCGCCTGGGCCAGCCAGTGGTGGAACACCCCCTGCCGGGCGATGGGCTTACCGAAGGGCTCACGCACCATCGATCGCTGCACCATCAGGTCGAACCCGCGCTCGGCCATCCCGATCAGGCGCATGCAGTGGTGGATGCGGCCCGGCCCGAGCCGCTGCTGGGCGATCATGAACCCGTCGCCCTCCCCGGCGAGCAGGTTGCCGGCCGGCACCCGCACGTCGACGAACTCCACCTCGGGGTGCCCGCCGTGCCCGTCGTAGTGGCCGAACACCGGCAGGTCGCGCACGATGCGCACCCCGGGGGTGTCCATCGGCACCAGGATCATCGACTGCTGGTGGTAGGGATCGTTGTCGGGGTTGCTCACCCCCATGAAGATGCCGATCTCGCACCGCGCCGACGATGCGCCCGACGACCACCACTTGCGGCCGTTGATGACGTACTCGTCACCGTCTCGCTCGATGCGTGCGCCGATGTTGCGCGCATCCGAGGAGGCGACATCGGGCTCGGTCATGAAGAACGCCGAGCGGATCTCCCCCTCGAGCAGCGGGTGCAGCCAACGCTGCTGCTGCTCGGGCGTGCCGAACAGGTGCAGCACCTCCATGTTGCCGGTGTCGGGCGCCGCACAGTTGGTCGCCACCGGCGCGATCAGCGGTGAACGCCCGGTGATCTCGGCCAGGTAGGCGTAGTCGAGGTTGCTCAACCCCGCGCCGTGCTCCTCATCGGGCAGGAACAGGTTCCACAGCCCGCGGCGGCGGGCCTCGGCCTTGAGCTCCTCGATCACCGGCGGGTGGAAGTGACGGTCACCGGAGGCGTCGATCTCGGCGTGGAACCGGGCCTCGTTCGGATACACCCAGGCGTCCATGAAGTCGAGCAGCTCCGCCTGCAGCTGCTGGCCACGTTCGCTGAGACGCAGATCCACCGCTGTTGCTCCCGGTTCGAGGACGTGACGCGTCGGGCGCCGGGTGGCCACGCTAGGAGCAGGCGACCCGTCGACGCCAACTCGAGGCACTCCGACCCGGCAGTCAGCCCTCGCCGGCCTCGTCACGTGCCTGGCGGTAGCCGGCCACGGCCGCGCCCGCCAGCTCGACCGCGTGACGGCGGGAGTCGCGGGCCAGCCCGACCGCGCGGGTGCGCGCCTGCCGGACGGCACCGCGACGGGCCTGACGGCGGCGCTCGGCGCCGTGCTCGGGGTCGAGCAGGTACATCGCCCCGGCGCCGGCCGCCGCGCCGGTGCTCAGGGTCAGGATCGTGCGCACGCGCACCACGGACCTCCGCAGGATGATGGGACGGCTCACCAGGGTGTCTAGCCGCCCGCAGCCCGGACGTCGAGCCGAGCTGCGCCTACGCGTCGCGTTCGGTGATGGCCTGCCGCCAGCCGACGTCCTCGGCGCGCTGCTTGAAGGACACGCCTTCGGGAGTGTGCCGTGCCACCCCGTCGAACAGGGTGGCCAGCAGCTGGGTGGACGCCAGGCCCATGTTGCCGTA
>SKJO01000329.1 GCA_007121975.1 Nitriliruptoraceae bacterium
CGCCGAGCAGCTCGGCGCGGCCAGCGCCCCGCTGGTGTGCACCGAGCGCCGACCGTCGATGGCCTGCCTGCGGCTGCTCGACGGGCTGGCTGCCGCCGGCGCCGACGTGCGCTACCACGGCGACTTCGACTGGCCCGGCCTACGCATCGGCGCGTCCGTGCTGGCGGCCACCGGCGGCCGTCCGTGGCGCTTCGGCGCGGCGGACTACCTTCAGGCGCTCGACGACGGTGACCCGCGCACGCCGCTGAGCGGCGCGGCCGCCGACAGCCCCTGGGACCCCGAGCTCGCCCGGGTCATGGCGCAGCTCGGGGTCATCGTCTACGAGGAGGATGTGCTCGACGTGCTGCTCGGCGACCTCGCCGGCCGGACCGGCCCGCGCTGAGCGCCACCGGCGGGGCGGTGCTTCGAGCCTCGCGTCAGGAGACGACCATGGCAGGCGGATCGAACCCGCTGGCGCACCGGTTCCACGAACACCTGCGGGACGTGTGGACCCGGCTCGCCCGCTCGGTCCCCGGCGGCTGGGTGCACGACGCGCACGGCCTGCGCTGCATCGCGACCGGGTCGCCGAGCCCGTCGTGCAACCTCGCGCTGTCCGATGCGGACCGGCGCGATCCCAGGGCCGCGCTGGACGCCGCCCACCAGCGCTTCGGGCAGGCCCGGCTGAGCTGGCTGCTCAAGCTCAGCCCGCAGCTCGACGAGGACCTGGTCGGGCACGCACGACGGCGTCGCCTCCACCTCGAGGAGGAGCCGGTCTACGCGATGCCGATCCGCCCGCGGACCGCCACCTCGGCGTCCTCGTCGGCGTCCCGGCTGTCGATCCGCGTGGCCGACCACGACACCATCGACGATGCCGTCGCCTGCTTCGCCGACGGGTTCGGCACCGAGCCCGACGCGGTCCGCCGCGAGCTCGGGCCCAACCTGCTGACCATCCCGACCTTCACCGTGTTCGTCGGCGAGCTCGACGGTGAGGCGGTCGCCACCTCGATGCTCGCGACCACCGCGGACGTCGGCCTGGCCGGCATCTACAGCGTCGCCACCCGTGTGGCGCACCAGGGCCGGGGGTTCGGCACGGCCCTCACCGCGGCTGCGGTCTCCGCGGCGGCGCAGCAGGGCTACGACACCGCGGTGCTCGAGCCCTCCCCGTCGGGCGCACCGATGTACCGGCGGATGGGCTTCGAGCCGGTCACCAGCACCCTCGAGGCGGTGGTCGCCCCCCTCGACCGGACCTGACGGCACGGTCGCGCGGGCATGCGGTCGGGCGGTCGCGTCAGCGGGCCGTTGGGGTCGGCGCGCGGGTCGCGGCGGGGCGGTGGCAGAGACTCGCGGGGACGGAAGCTTCGTGCGTCAACGGGGGACCTTCGCCGCCGGTTGAGCGCCGATCTGCCCTGCACTCCGGGGCCGGCGCCTGTCAGGATGACTGCTGACACCCGGACCGTGCGTGGAGTCGTTCGCTGGCTCGACGCGTGCTCGCCCGGGTGTGCCCGGTCCCGACCACGACACGCAGTGGCTCACGTCGTGCCGGCCGCAGGCGGGGTGACCGCCACCGGACGGCGTGGCCGTCGACCAGGAACGCGACCCGGGGGGTCATCGGTTCTCTGCTGGCTGCAAGCTGCCTCGACGGATGAGGCACCAACTGGTTGAGGAGTGGCGGCGATGCGCATGGTCCACGACGTCTTCCAACGACTCGGCGTCTCCGGAACGCCGGAACCCCACCTCCGCACCACAACGTGGTCCACCAGCCGATCCTGGGCAACGCTCGTGGTGCTGGTGGTCTGCTCGCTGCTGGTCTCCGGGGTGGGCTTCCCGCCGGCTGTTCCCGCACCGCCTGCGGCGCCCACCGGTCCGGGCCCAGACGCCGACGACCCGGCCGCCCCGACCCTGGTGGCGACGGACGTGATCGAGCCCGAGGCCCTCCAGGCCGTCGCTGCCCGCACCGACGAGGCCATCGCCGCGGCGATGGCGGAGCACAGCATCCCCGGAGGACTGTTCGTGCTCGTCGCGGACGGGACCATCGCCCACGCACAGGGCTACGGGCACACCGACCTTCAGCGCACCACGCCGGTCGACGCCCAACGCACCCGCTTCGACATCGGCTCGGTCAGCAAGCTGCTGACCGCCACCGCGGTGATGCAGCAGGTCGAACAGGGCGGACTCGACCTCGATGCGGACGTCAACGACTACCTCACCGACCTCGAGGTCCCCGACACCTTCCCCGAGCCCGTCACCGCCGCCCATCTGCTGACCCACACCGCCGGCTTCGGCGAGTACTACCTGCTCGGATCGGCCGCTCCCGGACCGGGCGAGTCCGACCCGCTGGCGGAGAGCCTGGCACGGTTCCTGCCGCCGCAGGTCCGCGCTCCGGGCCTCGCGCACCAGTACGACAACTTCGGCATCGCGCTGGCGGGCCACCTCGTGGAGAACGTCACCGGCGCGGAGTTCGAGGATCACGTGACCGCGAGCATCCTCGAACCGCTGGGCATGTCGAACAGCACCTACGGACGAGCCGTCCCCGACACCGATGACGTCCTGCCCCACGAGGCCCTGCCCGGCGCCGAGGGTGCCGCCGAGGTACCTCCGATGTATGTCAACGCGCTGCCGACCGGCGGACTGTGGACCACCGGTGAGGACATCGCCGCGTTCATGCTCGCCCACCTCGGCGACGGCGAGCACGACGGTGTCCGAATCCTGCAGCCCGACACGGTCGCGGAGATGCACCGCACCCAGTTCACCCCGGACCCGAAGCTCGCGGGCATCGGCTACGGCTTCTTCGAGCACCTCGTCGGCGAGCGGCGGGGCGTGCAGCACGGCGGCAGCTGGGTCGGGGCGAGCGCCCACCTGTACCTGCTTCCCGAGGCCGATCTGGGCATGTTCGTCGCGTTCAACCACGGCAGCGGCGTCGAGGTCACCCACACGCTGATCTACGACGCCCTGGACGAGCTCCTGCCGGTCAGCGCGGCACCTGCGGTCGGCGACCCGGACGTCGAGGTGGCGACCTACGCCGGGCAGTATCGATGGAACCGCCACGATACCTTCACGTTCATGCGGCTGGTGTCGACCCTGGCAGGCATCCGGATGCAGGTCACGGCCAACGACGACGGGACCCTGGACACCGCCATGGCTCCGGTGGCGCTGCTGCCCGACACGCGCTGGGTCGCCACCGGACCCGGGGTGTTCGTCGAGGAGGGTGGCACCTCGCCCCTGGTGTTCGACACCGACGACAACGGTGAGGTGACCGGTTTGCACGTGGCCGGCCCGCAACTGTTCACCATGGACCGGCTGGCCTGGTACCAGACCACCGGGTTCGTCCTCGCCCTGCTGCTGTTCTTCCTGGCCGCTGCCCTGATCGCCGCGGTCGGTTGGCCCGCCGGCGCGATCAGTCGGCGCCTACGCCGCCGCACCGGCGACACCCCGGACGACGTGCGCCTCGCGCGACGGCTCAGCGGGCTCGCCGGGGGCCTGCTCGTCGCCTTCCTTCTCGGGATCTTCGGACACTTCATCCTCGACATGGGTGGCCTGGTGCGGGTCAGCCCCGTCGTCCAGGCGCTGCTGTGGCTGCCCCTGATCAGCGTCGTGCTGACCGTCGGCCTGGCCGTGGCCGTCGCCCGGCTGTGGCGCAACGACGAGGGTTCGACCGCTGGCCGGATGCACCTCTCCGGCGTTGCGGTCGTGCTGCTGGCCGCCATCCCGTTCCTCTTCCACCTCCGGCTGCTCGGGTTCCACTACTAGCCGGCAAGCGCTCGAGGCATGGCGCGGATCAGCCGGAGCTCGGCGGTGCGAGGAATCGTGAGATTCGCGGCCCTGCTCGGCGGTGGTGTTGCCGCGACGGTACTCCGGTGCGGTTCGCCGGAAACCGCCACATGGGTGGGGCATCGGGCTGGTTCCCTGGAGCGTGGACGACCCCGGCTGGCAGCGCGTCAGCGGGATCCCGATCCCGCGGGTCGTCGAGGTGCGCTGATGGGACGAGCCCGTCGCGTGGTTCCGCGTCGAGATCATCGCCGCGGCACCCAAGACGGAGGTGACGCATCGGTTGGTGGTGACGCATCGGTTGGTGGCGGCGCGGCAGTGACGGTGAGGACCTCGTGGATCCGCGCACGGACCCGGAGTCCGTCGTGGTGGCCCGACCTCTGGTCGTCATCCAGATTCCGGGTACCGGGGTCTCCACCGAACCCAGGATGGATCAGCCCGAACGTTGCCGGCTCGGGCGGTCGCGTCAGCGGGCTGTGAAAGCTTCACGCAGCGCCCGCCGTTCGTGCTTGCTGCCCTTGGCCTCGTACAGCGAGGCATCGGCGATCGCCAGCAGCTCGTCCGCGCTCTGGCCCGGCTGCCACTGGGCGACCCCGATCGAGCAGCCCACCGCCTGGGCAACCGCCTGCTGCAGACGGTCGCCGACCTCGCAGGCCGCATCCAGGTCGGTACCCGGCAGCACGACCACGAACTCGTCGCCGCCCAGACGCGCGAGCGTGTCACGGCCTCGCAGCAGCTCCCACCAGGTCACTGCCGCCTGCTCGAGCACCGCGTCTCCGGCCGCGTGCCCGTAGCGATCATTGATCAGCTTGAAGTCGTCCAGATCGATCAGCAGCAGCGACAGCGGCTCGTTGGTGCGCGAAACCGTGGCCTGCGCCTGCGTCAGTTCCCGACTGAAGGTGGCTCGGTTGGCCAGCCCGGTCAACGGATCGGTGGTGGCCTCCTGTCGCAACCGTGCAACCAGGGTGCTGGTGACCAGCGTGATCGTCCCTCCGGCCGCGAGGAACACCCCGACCATGCCCGCAACCATCGACGCGGGCCACATCAGCAGGGTGGACGCGACCATGGAGGTCAGCGCCCACGCCAGATGGGCCACGATCGCGATCGGCGTCACCAGCAGCGCCGCCTTCATCGCGATCAGCATGTAGACCGCCACGATGATCACGGGGCCCAGCTCGCCCCCGCCGGAGACCACACCCAGCCCCGTCAGCGTGGACGCGGCGATCAGCAGCGCGTGCGTCCAGGCCGGAGTGAACCGATCAGCCAGCAGCATCGCGCCAAGGCCGATCGCGCCCACCACCCCGGCGATGATCAGCAGCCGCATCCGGTCCACCACCGGGTCCATCGCCGCGAACAGCACGACCGCGGCAGCCGCGAGGTAGAACAGTCCTGCGACGTAGCCGCGCTCCTGTGCGCTCGTCAGCATCGTCAGCTTCGGCTGTTGCGCCACCTGCATCCTCCCATGTCCTCCCAGACTCGATTCTTCCATCGGCTGGGCACGGGCCTCGCTGTAGGCCGAGTCGGGATCCCGCCTGGCCGTGCCCTGGAAACCGCGCTCGTCGCGCGCATGGCATCGACCGCCAAGCGGCGCCGGTGCGCCTCGCTGAAGTCAACGCCGTCGATGGAGGTCAGCAGATCGATCCGCAACGGCGGGTCCCCGAGCTGGACCACGATCTCCGGATACAGGAGATCCTGCACGTTCAGTCCCGGATCACCGAAGCCGACGTCACGAAGTGCGCCGAGAAGGGCTTGGGAGTTGCCTTCGTCGACCGCGACCCCGATGTCGAGGTCGGCGGGAGAGCGCGGATGGCCATGGACGCCGACGGCGTAGCCCCCGACCACCAGGAAGCGCACCCTATGGGCGAGCAACCATCCGATGAACTCGCGGACGTTCGGGTCGAGCTGCATCGTCCCATCCGTGGTGGCGTCGACGAAGCTCCTCCACCATCGCAAGACGCTC
>SKJO01000194.1 GCA_007121975.1 Nitriliruptoraceae bacterium
CCGTGGAGGCAACCGAGACGGCACTCGCCGCGGCCGGGATGACGGTCACCCGCGACACGATGTCGGAGACCTTCGCGCGCCTGACCGTGGCCAGTCGCGACGAAGGGTGCCGCATCGACTTCGCTGCGGATGTCCGTATCCGTGAACCGGACACCGAAGGATCGACGGCCATCGTCTCGCTGGAAGAGCTGGCGGCCGACAAGGTCCTGGCGCTGTTCGGCCGCGCGGCTGCGCGCGACTTCCACGACGTCGCGGAGCTTCGACGGCATTTCAGCTGGGAGCAACTGTTCGCACTGGCGACCGAGAAGGATGTTGGGTTCAGTCGCGAGCGCTTCCTCGAGGCCGTTGCCGCATTCGATCGCCTTGATCGCGACGAGTTCGAACTGTCGGCAGCTGCCTATCGCCAGTTGCGTGACGAGGTCCACAACTGGCCGTTGCAGATCGGTCATCGCCGAGGTCCCCGACGAGGACGCTGACCCCGACCAGCCCGACGGAGTCGTCTCCTGCCGCCGCGCCGACTCGACGAAGACGGCGCGGTGGAGGCCCTGGATCGTGCGTTGTCCAACCGTTCACCGATGCGGGCTCCTGGATCGACCGGCGGACGCCACCTGGCTGTTCAACGCCTGCAGTCAGATCAGACCCGTTCCCGCCCACCTCAGCAGAAGGCTCGTTGCTGTGACGCCCTCTTGGCAGGGGCTGACCGGCCGTCCGGGTCGGTCCTCGGGAAGGTCGTTGCGCTCCGAGGGCAGCAGCCCGGGGCTGTCGAGCAGGGTGGTCGCGGCGATGCCGATGGCCAGGATCGACGAGGGTTCGCATGCAACGATGTCCGCGGTGGCGGGCCGGCCCATCACCACCGACTTCTCCCCGAGGAGGGAGTCCGGCTTCTCAGCCCGGGTGAGCGCATGCCCGTCACGCTGGACCGCGACCGGGTCGTGCACGAGGCCACGCTTCGGGACGGTGTCCGGTCGTCGCCGATCCTGCGGTGGGCCGGCCGACGAATGGACGCGTCGGGACACTCCCGGTTCGAGCCTCATCGGCAGGACCATCCGGCGGGTCCCCGCACCCTCGACCAGGAGCCACGACGTATCACGCACCGACGGGCTGCTCTTCCCCGACATGACCGCCGAGGCGGTCGATGCCCGGCTTGCGCGCCTGCGGGTGCAGAACGTCATCCTCGGCGTGCTGCACCTGGTGCAGGCCGTCGCCGTGTACAGCCTGAACGAGACCGGCTTCTCGCTGCCGATCGCGGGCACCTACCCGCAGGGTCCACCCGGTACCCCGCCGGAGCTGATCGAGCTGTTCTCCCTCGACGTCGGCTTCTGGGTCGCGATGTTCCTCGCGATCAGCGCGCTGGCGCACTTCACGATCGCCTCACCGTGGTACTTCGCGCGCTACGCCACCGACCTGCGGCGCGGCAAGAACACCGCCCGGTGGGTGGAGTACTCGGTGTCCTCCACGATCATGGTGATCCTGATCGCGGCGGTGACCGGCGTCGTGGACGTTGCGGCGTTCATCGCCATCGCCGGTGCGAACGTCGCCATGATCGCCTTCGGTGACCTGCAGGAGCGCTACCTGCGCCCCGGCGGTTCGCTGCTGCCGTTCTGGATGGGCACCGTGGTCGGTCTCGCCCCGTGGATCGCGATCCTGTTCTACGTGCTGGGGGTGGGGAACCCGGACCGTGACCTGTCGCTGGTTCCCGGGTTCGTGTGGGTCATCGTGTTCGCGCTGTTCGCGTTCTTCTTCTCCTTCGGGTTGAACCAGTGGCTGCAGTACAAGCGCATCGGCAAGTGGGCCAACTACTTCCGTGGGGAGACCACCTACGTCGTGCTCTCGCTGGTCGCCAAGTCGCTGCTTTCCTGGCTGGTGTTCGCCAACACCCTGGTCCCGCCCGCCTGAGCGCCGCGGGCGGCCGCCGGCTGGTGCTCGGGCGGTTGTACGCCGCGGGACTCCCGGGTCATTGCCTCGGGCGAACGTCGCCGTGCGAGGGGCACGGTGGGGGACATCCGCGGGAGCGAGCGCCACCGCGAGGCGGGGTCATGGTGCGGTGTCCAGCAGTTGCTCGGCCCTGCGTCCGATGTGATGGCCGGTTGGGGTGTCGTCGGCGTGTTCGCCGATGCGGTGGATCCAGCGCTCGACGACGGTGGGTGCCTCGTCCGTGGGGATCTTCCAGGCGTGACGTCCCGCGATCTCGCGCACGAGTTCGTTCTGGGTGACGTCGTCGAGGCTGCGGTACACACCGCCGACCCACATCGCGCAACGGACCTCGAGCTTCGGGAAGAGCACGGTGGGCACGGTGTCGTACAGCGGGGCGAGACGGACGGTTCCGGGTGGGTCGAGGAGCAGCGAGAGGTTCTTGGCGTGCGCGTCGGCGTTGCCGATCAGCACGGTGAACACCATCGCGCCGGCCAGCGTGTCGAGCTCGGCGTCCGGGGCGGCAGAGCGCTCGAGCAGCAGGGTGGCGGCGTCTCGGTAGCCGGGTCCTCCGTGGTCCTGGTACTTGACCCTGCCGTGGCGTGCGGCGGGGTCCAGGCCGACTGCCTGCAGGAGGTCTTCCTGGTGGATGCGGCGGACATGCCCCCCGTCCACGATGCGGTCGTAGCGGTTGACGAGCAGGCACGGACGGTCGGCGATCTCCAGCAGCTGCGGGTCGATCGTGGTCAGCTCGCTGCGACGGGCGATCCGGAGCGCTTCGGCCTCGCGGACCACGACGCCGGGATGGGCGAGCGGGTCCGGTTTCAGGATGTGGGTGGAAGGAAGGCCGGCGACCGGCCGCCCCCAGCCGGTCGGGCCGTCGGTTGCGACCAGCAAAAGCTTGTCCTGGAGGCCTGCCAGGGACAGCTCGCTGTCGGCGTGTGCGCCGAGCGGGTGGTCCGGCAGGGCCGAGATCGCGGCCGCGAGCTCGTCGAAGCTCGCGTAGTCCACCGCGTGCGGCTTGCGCCCCGCAGCGTCATCGTCCGGGTCGCTGATCGAGAGCGCTCCGGCGATGTCGCGTCCGAACGCGGCGAGCAGACCCCAGGTGTCGGATGCGACGAGGTCGCGTTGCGCAGCCAGCGTCGCCCGGGTCTGCCCCTCGGGCAGCAGGCCGTTGAGGAACGCGGTCGCGTCCTGCCGGTGGCTTGCCACGGGCAGCGAACACGACACCACCGGGGTGCGCGCGGGCCAACGGTCCCTCGCAAGCTCGGTGTAGGTCAGCTCGATCCGGCCGGACCGGCGTTGCTCCCGCAGATGGGCGATGACCTCGCCGTGCATCGACATGTGCAGCAGGGTCGGGCGATCAGCCATCGTGGGCACCGCGGCGGCGTACGACGAGCTCGAGGTCCACGACACGCAGCAGGTCGAACAGCAGGTCGAGCAGACGTGAGGTCCTGCCGTTCTCGACCTGCGCGAGGTAGGGCCGGGAGATGCCGACGCGACGGGCGATCTCCTGCTGGGTCAGCCCGGCGCCCCGGCGCGCGTCAGCGATCGCGGCGCCAAGATCGGCAGCGCTGCGAACCGAGTGCGTCCCACGGGTGTCGCCCCCCACGACCGCCTCCCGTTCGTGTTGAGGTATCGGAACATCGTAACAGGCGTGACGGGCGTTGCGATACGACAACTTCTGCGTCTCAGTGGCGGGGGTAACGCTATCGTTACCCCGTGTCGGCCGGCCGGCCGGGGCCCGTGGGGTCGGCGGTCCGTGCCGGGAAGGCTCGGCCGCGTGCGGGCGTTGCAGCAGGGTGCGGGCGGGCGCGTGCCGCCGCACCCCGCCGCGCTCGTGACCCGTTGCGGACCAGGAGTCCCCGTTGCTGCAGCTCGCCATCTCCACCGAGGCCGCCGATCGGGTCCGTCGAGCCGGCGGGCGCGTGGCCATCGACCTCATCCAGCCCGTCGGCTGCGGGAAGTCGGCCGAGGTCGCCATCGACACCCACCTCACCGGCAAGGACCTGACGCGCTACGCGCACGCCACCCACGACGACGTCGAGGTACTGCTCGCCCCGGCGTTGACGCGCGCGGCAACCTCGGTCCGCCTCGAGGTGACCGGGCCCCGGTGGTGGCGGCGGCTCGAGGCCACGCTTGATCAGCCGCTGCCGGGTTCCGACGCCTGTGCCCGCTGAGCGGCCGGGGCCGTCGGCCGGCGGCGGGCCCGCGCCACCTCGGAGTCGGCGTCAGCAGTCCTGGGGGTGGCGGTAGCTATCGTCGCCCGGACCCGAGCCGGTGAGCGTGGCATGACCGAGCCTTGCGAGTATCCCGATCATCCCGACCGCTCCGGTTGGGAGCGGTACTTCGCGTCGGCCGCCGACACCTACGACGACGAGCCGTTCACCGGGGCGACCGACGCCGAGATCGCCCTGCTGCGTGACGTGCTGCGCTTCGAGCCTGGCCAGCGGTTGCTGGATGTCGGCTGCGGGACGGGTCGGCACAGCGTGCCGCTGGCGGCGCTGGGTCTGCAGGTCACCGGGGTGGACCTGTCCGCGCAGATGCTCGCCGGAGCGCGGGAGCGTGCCCGCCGTGAAGGCGTCGAGGTGGAGTTGCTCGAGGCGGATGCGCGCTCGCTGCCACCGATGGCCCCGTTCGACGCCGCGATCTGCCTGTGCGAGGGCGCGTTCTGCCTGGTGGCCGATGGCGTCGAGCCGCTGGCCCATGACCGTGCGGTGCTGGCTTCGATGCTCCGGGCGCTGCGGCCCGGCGGCCGACTGGTCCTGACGGGGCTGAACGCGGCCCGGCTGCTGCGTGACTGGGGGCGCGGGGAGGTGGCCGGCGAGGTGGACCTGCTGACCCTCACCGAGACGTCGTCCTACCCGGGCGAGGGGGGCGCGAGCCTGCGCCTGCGAGAGCACTACCACCTGCCCGACGGGCTGCGCACGCTGGCCGAGGCGGTCGGGTTCGAGGTCGAGCACGTCTGGGCCGGTGGGGCGGGCGACTGGCGGCGCGAGCCGCCCACCGTTGACGACTACGAGCTGATGCTGGTGGCCCGCCGCCCGCGCTGAGGGTGCAATCCGGAAGGTGGGGAAGCGCCACTGCCCGCCCCGGTCACGATCGGCGCGGACCAGGAGCGCGGCTGCGTCGTCGTCGGGGCCCTGCTTCCCGTGCCCGTTTCCGTCCCCTGACGGAGCCGACGTCGCTAGCATGCCCACGGCACCTGGCGCAAACGGGAGCAGGCCGAACGGGTGGCGGTCCGCTGGGAGGAGTCGGCGATGCGGCATTCGGACACGGACGCTCAGGGCGGCCAGCAAGGCACACGGCCCCGTCGCCTGTGGGGGTGGTCACTGCGGGTATCACTCGTGCTCGCGATGCTCGCTTCCACGCTGGTGGCGACATCTCCGGGTGCGGTGTCGACCACCGTGCCCGGGTTCTCCGACGTGCCCGCGGGGCACGTGTTCGAGGCGGAGATCGCCTGGTTGGCGTCGACGGGGATCACCCAGGGGCGTGGTGATGGCACCTTCGGGCTCAATGATCCGGTGACCCGTGGGGCGATGGCCGCCTTCCTGTACCGCTTTGATGGGGAACCCGACGGGCTCTTCGACGCGCCGGGGTTCTCTGACGTGCCTGCGGGGCACGTGTTCGAGGCGGAGATCGCCTGGTTGGCGTCGACGGGGATCACCCAGGGGCGTGGTGATGGCACGTTCGGGCTCAATGATCCGGTGACCCGTGGCGCGATGGC
>SKJO01000038.1 GCA_007121975.1 Nitriliruptoraceae bacterium
CGACGTGCTGCTCGCGGCCATCACCGCGGCGCTCGCCCGGCTGCTCCACCACCGCGGCGAGCACGTCGATCGGCTCGTCGTATCGATGCTCGTCGCGCCGCCGGCACACACCGCCGTGGGCAACCAGGCCGGGGTCGCGCCGGTCGCGCTGCCGGCACACGGCCCGGCGCGTGACCGGCTGCGTGCGACCGCCGCGAGCACCCGCGAGGTCAAGCGCCACGCCCGGGGGGCGTCGGCACCGCTGCTGGGTCTCGGTCTGCGGGTGCTGGCGCGGCTGCGGCTGCTGCGCCGGCTCATGGACCGGCAGCGCATGGTCCACACCTTCGTGACCAACCTGCGCGGTCCCGACCGTCAGGTGGTCGTCGGCGGGGCCGTGGTCTCCGGGATGATCCCGCTGTCGCTGGCGACCGGCAACGTCACGGTCGCCTTCGCCGCGCTGTCCTACGCGGGGACGATGACCGTCACCGTGGTCGCGGACCCGACCCACCACCCGGATCTCGACGTGCTCGTGGCGGCCCTGCACGACGAGCTCGCGGTCGGGCCGGATGGGGACCTCCCGGGATCCGGCGACGACCGAGGGCAGCCGACGACGAGGTAGCGTCGGGGCGCGACCGTCGCGGACGGCTGCGGTCGCGTCCGCTTCGATGAGGACCTCGTGATGCCCCGCACCGATGGCCGCCGTGCCGATCAGCTCCGACTGGTCACCCTCGAACCCGACCCCCAGCGCCATCCGGCCGGATCGGCGCTGGTGCGCTTCGGAGGCACCCACGTGCTGTGCGCCGCATCCTGTGAGCAGGGCGCCCCACGGTTCCGCAACCGGCTGGGCTGGGTCACCGGCGAGTACGCCATGCTGCCCGGATCGACCGACACCCGTTCGCGGCGGGAGCGCAACGGCCCCGGCGGACGCTCCAAGGAGATCGAACGGCTGATCGGGCGCTCGTTGCGCGCGGTGGTCGACCTCGACGCGCTGCCCGATGTCACCCTCACCGTCGACTGCGATGTGCTCGAGGCGGATGGCGGGACCCGGACCGCGGCGATCACCGGCGGCTGGGTCGCGCTCGCCCGGGCGCTACGCCACCTCGACCTCGAGGCGGCGCTGACCGGCCAGGTCGCCGCGGTGTCGGTCGGCGTGGTCGACGGCGAACCCCGGCTCGACCTGCCCTACGAGGAGGACGTGCGTGCCGAGGTCGACATGAACGTGGTCGCCACCGCCGACGGGCGGCTCGTCGAGGTGCAGGGCACCGCCGAGGGGGCCCCGTTCGACCGCGGGGCGCTCGACGAGCTGCTCGACCTCGCGCTGGCCGGCTGCGCGCAGCTGTTCGAGCTCCAGCGTGAGGCACTGGATGCGGCGCGTCAGGCGGAGGTCGACGCATGAGGCGTGTGGTGGTCGCGACCGGCAACGCCCACAAGCTCGGCGAGATCCGGGCGATCCTGGCCGGGCTCGAGGTGGAGCTGGTGGGGATGCACGACCTCGGCGTCCCCGAGCCGGTCGAGGACGGCGAGACCTTCGAGGCCAACGCGCTGCTCAAGGCCCGGCACTGCGCGCAGGCCACGGACCTGCCGGCGCTGGCGGACGACTCCGGGCTCGAGGTCGATGCGCTGGGCGGCGCGCCGGGGGTGTACAGCGCCCGGTACGCCGGTCCGCAGGCTGCCGACGGGGCCAACAACGCCAAGCTCGTGGCCGCGCTGGCCGAGCTGCCCGAGCCGCAGCGGCGCGCACGGTTCGTCTGCGCGGCCGCGATCGTGCTGCCCGACGGCCGCGAGCACGTGGTGCGCGGCACGATGGAGGGCCACGTCGTCGACGACCCCCGGGGCAGCAACGGCTTCGGCTACGACCCGCACTTCGTGTCGGATGCCGCCGGCGACGGGCGCACCAACGGCGAGCTCACCCCCGCCGAGAAGGATGCGATCAGCCACCGGGGTGCGGCCTTCCGCACCCTGCGCCCGTACGTGGCGGCGATGCTGACCGGCTGACCTGGCGCCTCGATGCACGTCGAGGCGGCCCACGGAGGGCAAGCTGCCGTGCGAGACACGATCCTGCGGACGATCGAGGGGGTGCACGAGCAGGTCGCGCAGAGCGACGGCGGTGCGCTGGCCGACGACATCCCCGCGCTGACCCGGGCCGATCCCGACCACTTCGGGATCGTGATGGTCACCGCCGACGGGCGCCGCTACGAGGTCGGTGACGTGCAGGTGCCCTTCACCGTGCAGTCGGTGTCCAAGGCCTTCACCTACGGCATGGCGTTGCACGCCCACGGCGAGGCGGCCGTCGCGCAACGGGTCGGCGTCGAGCCCTCGGGTGAGGCGTTCAACTCGATCAGCCTGGATCCGAGCACGGGGCGTCCGCGCAACCCGATGATCAACGCCGGGGCGATCGCGGTCACTGCCCTGATCCCCGAGCTCTCCGCCCGGCCGCGCTTCGCCACCATCCTCGACGCCTTCTCGCGCTATGCGGGACGCGAGCTCGACTGGGACCGGGAAGTGTTCGCCTCGGAGTCGGCGACCGGCTTCCGCAACCGGGCGATCGCCAACCTGCTGCGCAGCCGGGGGATGATCGGCGATCCGGTCGACGGCATCGTCGAGGACTACTTCCGGCAGTGCGCCATCGAGGTGACCTGCGCGGACCTCGGTGTGATGGCCGCCACCCTGGCCAACAGCGGCGTCAACCCGATCACCGGTGACCGACTGCTCGACGACGCCAACGTGGAGCGGGTGCTGGCGGTGATGAGCACCTGTGGGATGTACGACGCATCGGGGACCTGGGTCTACGAGGTGGGACTGCCCGCCAAGAGCGGTGTCTCCGGCGGTGTGGTCGGGGTGCTGCCCGGACAGTTCGGCATCGCGGCGTTCTCCCCGCGGGTCGACGCCCGGGGCAACAGCGTGCGGGGCGTCGCCGCCTGTCGGAAGCTGTCCAGCGCGTTCGATCTGCATCTGCTGCGGGCGCCGTCGCTGTCCACCCACACGATCCGGCGCTCCTACCGGCTGTCGGAGGCCGCGTCGAGTCACTCCCGACCCGACGTCGACCACGCGGTGCTCGGCGCACGCGGAGCATCGGTGTTGATCGTCGAGTTGCAGGGCGACCTGTTCGCCATCTCGATCGAACGTCTGGCCCACGAGGTGGTCAGTACCGCGGCGCAGATCAGCACCTACATCGTCGACCTCAAGCACACCGGTGCGATCGACCGCTCCACCGGCCGGTTGCTGCGGGCGCTGGCGACCGATCTCGTCGCCGACGGCAAGCAGCTGCTGATCGCCGATCCGGGCGGGGTGCTCGACCCCTCCGTCCTCGCCGGGATCGAGGTCACGGTGACCGCGTCGTTGGACCTCGCGACGTTGATCTGCGAGCAGCAGCTGCTGGCGGCCGCCGGACGGCCCGATCCGGAGTCCACGCGTGTCGAACTCGACGCCTTCGAGCTCACCCGCCACCTCACCGACCACGACCGTGCCCGGCTGCTGCCCCGCTTCACCGAACGTCGCTATGCCGCCGGGTCGGTGATCATCGCGCAGGGCGACGACGCCGACGAGGTCTTCCTGCTGGCCGAGGGCGTGGCGCGCGAGGTCCGACGCAGACCGGACAGCGGGATCAGCGAACGGATGGCCGACCTGTACCCCGGGGTGACCTTCGGCGAGCTCGGGCTGCTCAACCAGGCGCGGCGTACGACCACCCTGCTCGCCGCCACCGACGTGCGCTGCTTCGTCCTCACGCGTGCGCAGCTGATGCAGCTTCGCAGCACCGACCACCTCGTCTACACCCGGATCGTCGAGAACCTGCTGGTCGGCGCGGCCGAGCGGCTGCGACGCACCAGCCAGGAGACGGCGATGCTGCGCGGGTGACCGGCTGCCCGCGTCGCGGTCGACGGGGCGGGGAACCACCACACCCGCGGTGACGTCCCACCCGCATCGACCACGCGGAGGGGGTCCGTGATGCAACGCAGGCCGGCACCGGGAAGAGGCCGAGGACGACGTCGAGGTCGCGTGGTCACCGGGGTGATGGTTGCCGCGCTGACGCTGACCGCGTGCACCGCGGCCGACGAGCCCGCCGGGCAGGACTTCGTGCCCGAGGCGCTCGGGCAGGACCGCGGCGACTCGTCGGGACTGCGGCCCGTCGACCGGGGTCCGGTCACCCCCCTGCTCGACGACGTGGTGCGCACCAGCAGCCTGGCGGGGTTCGACGCCTGTGAGGCGCTGCTCGCCCACCTGCAGACCGAGGCGCTCGAGCGGGTGACCCCGTGGGGGCTGACCGACGGCTACCACGGGGGCATCTTCCTCGACGAGCTCGACGACGGGGTCGTCGCCAGCGACGCCCTCGCCGAGGCTGCGCCGGGCGCAGGTGACGCCCCGGTCGCCGGCCAGGACTTCTCGGGCACCAACATCCAGGAGGCCGGGGTGGACGAGCCCGACCGGATCAAGACCGACGGTCGCACGCTGTACGTCGTCACCGACGGCCACCTCGAGGTCGTGGACGTCACCGGCGGCGAGCCCCGCCGGCTTGCATCCGTTCCGCTCGACGGCGCGTGGGATGCGCAGTTGCTGCTCGCCGGTGACCGCCTGCTGGTGACCTCGTCGTCGCCGATCGCCCTGCCGCTGCTGCCCGCACCGCGGGATCCCGCCGCGGTCGAGCCGGCGGTGCGTGCCGAGGACCCGGTGAGCACCGACGAGGTGGTGGGCTCCGCGCCGCTGGACGACTCCTGGGGGCCGATCGCCGCCACCTCGACGCTGACGCTGTTCGACGTGTCCGACCCGTCCACGCCGACCGCGCTGCAGCGGCTCACGCTCGACGGTGCGGTCCGCTCGTCGCGGCTGATCGACGGGGTCGCCCGCGTGGTCGTGCGCAGCGAGCAGGGCAACCTGCCGTGGGTGATGCCGCAGGCCGCCGGGCTGCGTGCCGAACGCGCCGCGTTGGAGGCGAACCGGGAGCTGATCCGTTCGTCGAGCATCGAGGACTGGCTGCCCTGGTTCGTGCACCAGACCGCCGAGGGCGCCGAGGTGGAGGGACCCCTGCTCGACTGCACCCGCACCGCCGCGCCCGAGACGTTCTCCGGGTTCGGGATGCTGTCGGTGCTCAGCGTCGACCTCGCCGCCGATTCGTTGCTGCCCGGCCCGGAGGCGGTAGGTGTGCTCGCCGGTGGGGACACCGTGTACGCGTCGACCGACACCCTGTACGTGGCCACCGTGCGCTGGCAGGACCCGGCCGACCAGCCTTCGGGCAGCTGGGGCCGCGACCTGACCACCCAGCTGCACGCGTTCGACCTCACCTCGCCGCGTGAGGTGCGCTACCTCGGCTCTGGCGAGGTGCCGGGCACGCTGCTCAGCCAGTGGGCGATGTCGGAGCACGACGGTGTGCTGCGGGTCGCGTCCACCGTCGGCGACCTGTGGGGTCCCGAACCCTCCGAGAGTCTGGTGACGGTGCTGGCGCTGGACGACGAGGCGCTGGTCGAGGTCGGCCGGGTCGACGGGCTCGGGCTGACCGAGCGCATCTTCGCGGTGCGCTTCATGGGCGAGCGCGGCTACGTGGTGACCTTCCGCGAGACCGACCCGCTGTACACCATCGACCTGTCGGACCCGACCGACCCGCGCGAGGTCGGCGAGCTCAAGATCATGGGCTACTCCGCCTACCTGCACCCGATCGGTGACGAC
>SKJO01000484.1 GCA_007121975.1 Nitriliruptoraceae bacterium
GACCCTAACGGGTGAGCGCGGACGGCACCCACCCGAACGCCGCGATCTGGCACCCTGACCACCATGACGGATCCGTCCCGATCGCGCCCGCACCAGGCGCTGATGCTCACCCTGTTCCTGCTCGTCGCCTTCGCGGCCGGCGGAATCGGAGCGGTCGGCCAGGGCGCCGAGGTCGGTCCCCGCTACCTCGCCCTGCCCCGTCCGTCCTGGGCACCACCGCCATGGGTGTTCGGACCGGTGTGGAGCCTGCTGTATGCCGCGATCGGTGTCGCCGGCTGGCGCGTCTGGCGCGCGGCCGGATCGTTCGGGGCCGCCCGGTTCACCCTCGGCCTGTGGGCCACCCAACTGCTGGTCAACGCGGCCTGGCCCCTCGTGTTCTTCGGCCGCGAGGCCTTCGGCGCCGCCGTGACGGTGATCCTGCTCCTCGACGCCCTGGTGGCGGCGACCGTACTCGCCGCCTGGCGCCACGACCGCGTGGCCGGGCTGCTGCTGCTGCCCTACCTGGCCTGGCTGGGGTTCGCGACCGCGCTCAACGTGGCGATCTGGCAGGCGGCCTAGCGGGGTGACTACGCCGGGTCAGGTGCCGCGACGTCCGCAGCGTCCTCGCCCTCGGCCGGCCGTGCCACCACCGGGTTCTCCAGCGCCCCCACCCCCTCGACCTCGACCCTGACCCGGTTGCCGGGCTGCAGCGGGCCCACCCCGGCCGGCGTTCCGGTCAGCACGACGTCACCGGGCACCAGCGTCACGACCCGCGAGATCTCGGCGAGCAAGGTCGGCACGTCGAAGGCAAGGTCGGCGGTGGTGGCGTGCTGGCGCAACTGTCCGTCCACCAGGCAGCGCACGTGCAGGTTCGAGGGGTCGAGGTCGGTGGCGATGGCCGGGCCGAGCGGGCAGAACGAGTCGAAGCCCTTGGCCCGGAACCACTGGTCCTCACTTCGCTGCAGGTCGCGGGCGGTGACGTCGTTGGCGGCGGTGTAGCCGAGTACCGCCTCCAGCGCCTGCTCGGGTCCGGCGCGGTGCAGCAGCCGGCCGATGACCACCGCGAGCTCGGCCTCGTGATGCACCTCGGCACTGAGCTCGGTGGGCAGGCGGATCGCCTCACCCGGCCCGATCACCGCCGAGGAGGGCTTGAGGAACAGCAGCGGTTCATCGGGAACCTCGGAGCCGAGCTCCGCGGCGTGGTCGTGGTAGTTGCGACCCACCCCGACGATCTTGGTCGGGATCACCGGTGCGAGCAGGCGCAGCCCGGTGACCGGCACCCGCTCCCCGGTGCGCCGGTAGGCGGTGAAGGGGTGGGGCTCGATCACCGCCACCTCGGCGTCCTCGACCACGCCGAAGCGCGGGCCGAGCTCATGGGCGAAGCGCACGAAGCGAGTCACGCGACGATCCTTGTCCGGTCAGGGATGCAGGAACCCGGCAGCGGTCAGTCGGCCCAGCCAACGCGAAGGATCGCGTGGGTGTAGGCATCCGACAACGCCAGCCACGAAGCCTCGACGACGTTGGGGTGGACGCCCACGGTGTCCCAGAACCGGGTCCCGTCGGTGGAGCGCACCAGCACGCGCGTGACCGCGTCGGTCCCGGCGGTGGCCTCCAGGATGCGCACCTTGTAGTCCGACAGGTGGATGGCGTCGAGCTGCGGCCAGGTGCCGTTGACGGCGTTGCGGAACGCATGGTCCAGCGCGTCGACCGGCCCGTTGCCCTCCCCGGCGCCCAGCCGGCGCACCCCGTCGACCTCGACCGCGATGATGGCCTCGGCCGGTCCCTCGCCGGGTACCGCGCTGCCGTCCCCACCCGAGACGTTCACCCGGTAGTGCAGGGAGTGGAAGGGCTCCTCGGCCTCGCCGAGCAGTCCGGCCACCCGGCGCAGCAGCAGCTCGAAGGAGGCGTCGGCGGCCTCGTAGGTCCAGCCTGCGGCCTCGCGTCGCTTGACCTCGGCGAGCACCGCACGGGACTGCTCGTCGTCGACCTCGACGCCGAGTTCCCGGGCCTTGAGCACCACGTTGGAGCGCCCCGCGAGCTCGCTGACCACCAGGCGTTGACGGTTGCCGACCTCGTCGGGGTCGATGTGCTGGTACATGTCGGGGGCCTTGGCCAGCGCCGAGGCATGCAGCCCGGCCTTGTGACTGAAAGCGGTGTGTCCGACGTAGGGCGAGATCGCCGGGGTGGCCTGGTTGCACAGCTCCGCGATCGTGTAGCTGATCTCGGTCAGCCGCTCGAGGCGGTCCGGGGGAACCAGCGCCAGCCCACGCTTGAGCTGCAGGTCGCCGAGGATGGTGAACAGGTTGGCGTTGCCGCAGCGCTCGCCGAGCCCGTTGGCGGTGCCCTGCACGTGGGTCGCGCCCACCTCGAGGCCGAGCAGCGAGTTGGCGACCGCGCAGCCCCCGTCGTCGTGGAAGTGCAGCCCGACCTGGGTCGGCAGCGACTCGACCATCTCGCGCACGATCGTGGCGACGTCCCACGGCATCGCGCCACCGTTGGTGTCGCACAGCACGACGCACTCGGCGCCGGCCTCGGCCGCGACCCGCACCACGTCGCGCGCGTAGGCCCCGTCGCGGGCGAGGCCGTCGAAGAAGTGCTCGGCGTCGAAGAAGACCCGCTTGCCGAGGCTGCGCAGGTAGCGGATCGAGTCGCCGACCATCGCGAGGTTCTCGGCGCGCGGCACGCCGAGCGCCTCGTCGACGTGGTAGCCCCACGACTTGCCAACCAGACAGATCACCTCGGTGCGGGCATCGACCAGGCCCTGCAGCAACGCGTCGTCCTCAGGCCGGCGCCCCGGCCCCCGGGTCATCCCGAAGGCGACCAGGGTCGCGTGGTCGAGCGCGAGCTCACCGTCCGCGGCGCGGCGGAAGAACTCGGTGTCCTTGGGGTTGGCACCCGGCCACCCGCCCTCGATGTAGGCGACCCCGAGCTCGTCCATCCGGCGGGCGACACGCAGCTTGTCCTCGACGGACAGCGACACGCCCTCGCGCTGGGTGCCGTCACGCAGCGTGGTGTCGTACAGGTCGATGCCGGGCCGGGCAGCCGGCAGCGGTGCGTCGGTCGTGGTGCTCACCTCGAGCCTCCTCACGCCCCTCAGACGGTGGCGACGGGCGTGCGGGCGAGCGGACCTGCCGGGCCGCTCCCGCAGCCCGGCACGTACCGGCTACGGGAGCGGTCCAATGATGATGGCGATGGCACGCAGGCACGCGTCGGCGGCGGCGCGGCTGGCGTCGCTCCCGGTGCGCGTGCTCTGGTGGCGGTACACGGTGCTCCCCTCGGCGGGACCCGGGCACCGTACCCCCCGGCCCCCGGCGCTGTCGAGCCGGCCGTCGTCAGTCGACGGGCTCGTCCTCGAGCCGGAAGCCGACCTGCACGGTCACCTGGGTGTGCTGGGGCTCGCCGTCCTGGATCCACCCGCGGATCTCGGTGACCTCGAACCAGTCGAGGTTGCGCACCGATTCCCCGGCCTTGCGGATGGCGCGGCGGATGGCATCGTCGACTCCGTCACGGCTGGAACCGACGAGCTCGATCTTCTTGTACACGTTGGACACGGTGGACTCCGGAGGGTCAGCTCGGGACGTTTCGGACGGGTTCGTAGGCGGTCGTGGTCCCGGGTCGGGGTGTCGGTGGCTGGATGCGCGACGATAGCCAGCCTTGGCGCCGGCCGCCGGGGCGGGAGCACCCCTCAGAACACCGTCGTGGTCCAGGGGGCGCGATCCACACCGAGCAACCGGTCCAATGCCACGACGGCGCCTGCCCGCAGCTCGGTGATCCGACCGGCAGCGGCCAGCTGGACCACCCGCGTGCCGCCGAGCCACACCGAGGACAGCTCCTCGATGCCGAGCTCGAGGTCGGCGCCGGCATCGGTGCGCTCACAGCTCGCCGCCGCGGGACCGACCTGCAGGGCGAATCGCCCGTCGGCGTACCCGTCGGGGTCGTGCACCGAGAGCACCAGCCGCCCCGAGCTCGCGTAGTGCCGGGCGCCCAGCGCCCGAGGCAGGTCGAGCAGCCGGGTGTACAGCGGCGGGCCGCGGCGCTCACCCAGGGCCATCGGCTCGGTCACCAGGGCCGGAAGCGCGTCGTCGGGTGGCCGCAGGCTGGCCCGCACGGTGGTGGTCAGGTCGACGCCGCACACGTGCTGCCACAGGGCGCACTCGGCCTCCGCGTCCAGGGCCAGCAGGTCGATCAGCTCCACCCGACCGCCGGGCAGCGGGTCCTCGTCGCCGCCCTTGACCCGGTACCGGGCGTAGCCGCGGCCCGGGACCTCGACCAGCCGGCGGGCGGTGGCCCCACCCTGCCAGGCGGGGCGGTCCTCGACCAGGCCGATCCGCCACAGCCCGGGCACGATCCCGACACTGCCGCCTCGCTGCTGTGCCATGGCCGCATGCAGCGCCGGCCAGTCGGCCAGCGCCTGCTCGGGTTCCACCGTACGCACCAGGCGCAGATCGACCGGGTCCCGGAAGCCGGTGTGCACCGGCTGGATGTCGTAGGCCATCGTGGGGGCGGCCGCCCCGAAGCCGTAGCGGCCGTAGATCACCGACTCGGAGGCGAACAGGGCCGCGACCGGCTCGCCGTGGGCGACGGCCTCGTCGAGCGCGACCGCCATCATCGCGCGCAGCAGCCCGCGTCGGCGCCAGGTCTGCTCGACCCCGACCGCCGTCACCGCCGCCACCGGCAGCCGCGAGCCGCCGGGCAGGCTCAGATCGGTCTCGATGACGCCGAGGTTGCCCACGATCCGGCCCGCGTCGCGCACCGCCCATGCCCGGTAGCCGGTGGCGAAGGCCCGGACCCAGGGTTCGGCCTCCTCCTCGCGGTCGTCCTCGTGGAAGTGGCGGGCGACCGCGCAGGCGTAGGCCAGCAGGTCGTCGGGGTCGACCCGTTCGGGGCGTGGCGTCGGATCGGTCACGATGGCACTCCCAGGCGACGGGGGACGAGGCCGGTCAGAACACCCCATCCTGCCACGGCGCGAGGTCGGTGAGCAGCAACCGGTCCAGGCGCAGCGCCGCACCGGCCGTGGCGGCACGCACCCGACCGGCGGCCTGCAGCGACGTGACCCGGGACCCGCCGAGCACGACCGAGGCCAGCTCCCGCACGTCGAGGACGAGGTCGGCCGGCTCGTCCACGCGCCGGCAGGTCGCCCGGCCGTCCTCGACGTTCAGCGCGAAACGCCCGGCGTTGCGGGCCAGCAGCTCGTCGCCGATCTCGAGCACGAGCCGGTCGTCACCCGCGTAGCCGCGGGCGGCGAGCACCGCGGGCACGTCGAGCAGGCGCAGGTGCAGGCCCCAGTGATCGGTGATGCGCAGCCGGCCAGGATCCTCGAGCAGGTGCCACAGTGGCTCGTCGAGCGGGCGGCGCCTGGCCACCACCCGGTCGGTGAGGTCGAGGTCGGTGACCAGGGCCCACAGGGCCGCGGCGGCCCCGGGGTCCCGCGCCTGCAGCTCGCTGATCTCGACCCGGCCGGCCGGCGCCCCATCGGTCCAGCGCTGGTGCACCCGGTAGATCACGTAGCCCCGCTCGGGCAGCACGGCGTGGAACCGCGGTGAGGCGCCGTCGCGGGCGTCGGGCGGGTCGTCGTCGAGCACCGTCTCCCACCACGCCGCCGACCGCGACACCAGGCCTGGGCGCTGGGCGCGCAC
>SKJO01000517.1 GCA_007121975.1 Nitriliruptoraceae bacterium
CGAGCTGTCGCAGGCCCAGGCCGACGCGGCCGCCACGGCGGCGGCCGCCGAGCAGGCACAGCTCGCCGCGATCGAGGCCCAGCGCGAGCAGGCCGAGCAGGCCCTGGACGCGATCCGCGACCAGCTCGACGATCTCACGCTGCTCGCACCGGTGGCCGGGGTGGTGGAGCTGGTCCGCGACGAGGCCGGCGCGCCCGCGGGTCTGCCGGGCGGGGTACCCGACCTCGGGTCGCTCGGCGACGTCGGTGGGCTCGGGGGGATCGGGGAGCTGCTCGGGGGCGCCGGTGCCGGCGGCAGCGGCGTGAGCGCCAGCGGACCGGTGGCGGTGGGCAGTGAGGTCGGGCCCGGCCAGGCACTGCTGCGCATCTACGACCTGTCGCGGTTCACCGCCGAGCTCGACGTCGACGAGCTCGACATCGTCGAGGTCGAGGTCGGCCAGCCGGTGCTGGTGCTGGTCGATGCCTTCCCCGGCGTCGAGCTCGACGGGGTCATCGACCGGGTCGCGATCGCTCCGGACCGCAGTCCCACCGGGGGGGCGACCTATCCGGTCAGCGTGCGCCTGACCGAGGTGCCCGACGAGGTGGGGCTGCGGGTCGGGCTGACCGCCGCCGCGGAGGTCGAGGTGCGCCGCGTCGAGGCTGAGCTGGTCGTGCCGACCTCGGCGCTGCTGCGTCGCGGCGGCCAGGAGGTGGTGTTCGCGGTGCGCGAGGGCCGGGCGGTCGAGGTCCCCGTGGAGGTGCTGGCCATCGGTGACGACACCGCCGCGCTCGACGGCGACCTCGAGCCCGGCGAGCGGGTGGTCACCATCGGCGTGGAGCTCGTCGAGGACGGCGACGAGGTCCCCGGATGAGCGGCGGGGTCGCTGCCGATGCGTCTGCCCTGCTGCTCGAGGCGATCGACGTGGTCCGCACCTACCGCCTCGGGCGCGACGTCGAGGTGCCCGCGCTGCGGGGCGTGAGCTTCCAGGTCGACCACGGCGACTACGTCGCGATCGTGGGCTCGTCGGGGTCGGGCAAGTCGACCCTGCTCAACCTGCTCGGGGTGCTCGACCGGCCGACCTCCGGGCAGGTGCGCTACGACGGCCGGGATGTGCGCGAGCTGCCGGATGCGGAGCTCGCCCGGTTGCGCAACCAGCGCATCGGGTTCGTGTTCCAGTCCTTCCACCTGCTGCCTCGGCTCACGGCCGTGGACAACGTGATCCTGCCCCTGGTCTACCGGCCGGGCACCAAGCGCGAGCGCCGGGAGCGGGCCGAGGCGGCGCTGGCGGCGGTCGGGCTCGCGGACCGTATGGCCCATCGGCCGGGCGAGCTCTCCGGCGGGCAGCAGCAGCGCGTGGCGATCGCCCGGGCGCTGGTGACCGAGCCGGCCCTGGTCCTGGCCGATGAGCCCACCGGCAACCTCGACACCACCACCGGCGAGGACATCATGGCCCTGCTCGAGTCGATCCAGGCCGAGCAGGACACCGCCCTGGTGGTGATCACCCACGAGCCGGAGATCGCGCATCGCGCCGCGCGCACGATCGTGCTGCGCGACGGGGTGATCGCCGACGGGTCCTCGCCGTGAGCGCCCGCGAGGCCTTCCGGGTCGCGATGCAGGCGCTGATCGCCAACCGGCTGCGCTCGGCGCTGACCACGCTGGGCGTGCTCATCGGGGTGATGTCGGTGGTGCTGCTCGTGGCCATCGGCCAGGGCGCCCGCTCGGAGATCACCGGCGCGATCGAGGGGCTCGGCTCCAACCTGCTGTTCGTGCTCCCCGGCGACGGCGACTTCGGCGGCGGACCGCGTCGATCGAGCTTCGTGCTCGACGACGTCGAGCGCATCGACCGCGAGCTGCTCGGTGGCGGCACCCGGGTGGCGGGCTACACGATCGGCTCCGAGGTGCTGCAGGCCGAGGGTGAGCGGCTCACCGCCACCGTGCTGGCCGTGACCGCGGGCTACCCGGCCGTGCTCAGCCGGGAGCTGGCCCGGGGTCAGGGGCTGACCGAGTCGGACGTGGTCACCGCCCGGCGGGTCGCGGTGCTCGGGGCGACCACCGCCGAGACGCTGTTCCCCGGCCAGGACCCGATCGGCCGCACGATGGCGATCGGCGGGGTGCGCTACCGGGTGGTCGGGGTGCTCGCCCGGGTCGGCGGCGGGGGCAGTCCGTTCGGGCCGGACCAGGACCGCAACGTGCTGGTGCCGATCACCTCGGGGCAGCGGCTGTTCGGCACCGACCGGCTCGACGCGATCTTCGTGCGGGCCACCGCCACCCAGACCGTCGAGGCGGACCGGGCGGTGGTGCGCCGGGTGCTCGCGCAGCGGCTCGACGCCGAGGAGTTCAGCGTCATCAGCCAGGACGAGATCATCGGGGTGGTCGGCGACATCCTGCAGATCCTGACCCTGGTGCTCGCCGCGATCGCCGGCATCTCGTTGCTGGTCGGCGGAGTCGGGGTGTCCAACATCATGCTCGTGTCGGTCAGCGAGCGCACCCGGGAGATCGGCCTGCGCAAGGCGCTCGGGGCCCGGACCCGCGACATCACCCGCCAGTTCCTGCTCGAGGCGATCGTGCTCACCGGCATCGGCGGGGCGATCGGCCTGGCGCTGGGCATCGCCGGCGCGCAGCTGGTGGCGGCCCTGGCGCCGGTGCCCGCCGAGGTCACCGGGTGGTCGATCGCGCTGGCGCTGGGGGTGTCGGTCGCGGTCGGGTTGGTGTTCGGGGTGCTCCCGGCACGGAGGGCCGGACAGCTCGACCCCGTCGCAGCACTACGACGGGACTGAGCTCGAGGGCTACGCTCGGTCGAGGAGTCGGCAGTGGAGTCGTGAGCATGGCCGGTGAAGGCACCGGGGCGGTCGGACGCGTCGCCCTGATCTGGGACGAAGCCGTAGCAAGCTACGACTTCGGCTCGGGCCATCCCCTGGCTCCGATCCGCGTCGAGTTGACCGTCGATCTCATCCGCCGTACCGGACTCGTGGGCAACGGGGTCGACGAGGTTCGTCCGCCCGAGTTCCACGAGGTCGACCTGCTGCGCCTGCACCGCGACGACTTCGTCGACACCGTGCGGCGGCTGTCCAACGACCCCACCGCGCGCGCCTCGTCGCGCTACGGGCTCGGTGCGGGGGACACCCCGGCCTTCCCGGGCATGCACCCGGCCTCCCTGCTGGTGTGCGGCGGCACCCGCGAGGCGGCCCGCCAGGTGTGGGAGGGCGAGGCCGACCACGCCTTCCACCCCTCCGGGGGGCTGCACCACGCGATGCCGGATCACGCGGCGGGCTTCTGCATCTACAACGACCCGGCGCTGGCGATCGACTGGCTGCTCGAGGCCGGCGCCGAGCGGGTCTGCTACGTGGACGTCGACGTGCACCACGGCGACGGCGTCGAGCTGATGTTCCGCGACGACCCGCGCGTGCTCACGATCTCGCTGCACGAGTCCGGCCGCTACCTGTTCCCCGGCACCGGGGACGTCACCGACATCGGCGGCGAGGGGGCGCTGGGCTCGGCGGCCAACCTGCCCTTCGCCCCCGGCACCTACGGGGAGCTGTGGCTCAGCAGCTTCGACGAGGTCGTCGACCCGCTGATCCGCGCCTTCGCACCCGAAATCCTCATCACCCAGCTCGGCTGCGACACCCACGTCAACGATCCGCTGGCGCACCTCGCGCTCACCGTCGACGACATGGGCACGATCTACTCCCGTCTGCACCGCCTGGCCCACGAGGTCTGCGACGGGCGCTGGGTGGCGACCGGCGGGGGTGGCTACCGGCTGGTCGAGGTCGTGCCGCGGGTCTGGACGATGGCGTTCGCGGAGATGACCGGGCGCACGCTGCCGGTCGAGACGCCGATGGGCTGGCAGGAACTGGTGGTGGCCCGCACCGGGGCGAACCCGCCACGCTCGTTCCACGAGGACCCGGTCACGCTCTCCCCGGCGATGCGTGAGCAGGCCCGCGAGGCCGCCCACTCCTCGGTCTCGGCGTTCCGCTCGCTGGTGCTCCCGCACCATGGCGTGCGATGACCGCCCGGCTCGGGTGGGGATGGCGCAGGCCGGGCGCTAGCGTGGGGCCATGAGCGAGCGCCTGCTGACCGCTGCCGAGGTCGCTGACCTGCTGCGCGTGTCGACCATGACCATCTACCGCCTGGTGCGCCGGGGCGAGCTGCCTGCCGTGCGGGTCGGGCGCAACTACCGGGTCCGGGAGGCCGACCTGACCCGCTACCTCGAGGATCAGGTGGTCGACCCTGCGGACCTCGAACTCGGTGAGGTCGACCAAGCCTGATCCGCGGCGTGGTTCACTGGACGCAGGACGCCGAGCGACGCAAGGATGAGGGGTGGCCGAGGTACGCCGTGTGCTGATCACCGGCATCGCGAGCCAGCTCGCGGGCCTGCTCGCCCGCGCTCTCGAGCAGCGGGACGAGGTCGGGGCGATCATCGGGGTCGACGTACGTGAGCCGACCCACGACCTGCGGCGCACCGAGTTCGTCCGTGCGGATGTGCGCAACCCGTTGGTGGCCCGGGTGCTCGAGACGGCGGGCATCGACACCGTCGTGCACCTGAGCACCACCGCCACGCCGGGTGCGGCCGGCGGCCGGGCCCGGATGAAGGAGCTCAACGTCATCGGCGCGATGCAGCTGCTCGCCGCCTGCCAGCGGGCCACAGGCCTGCGCCGTTTCGTGCTGAAGTCCTCGACCGCGGTCTACGGCTCGTCGCACACCGACCCGGCGATGTGGGGGGAGGACGACACCCCACGCTCCGCACCCCGCCACGGCTTCTCCAAGGACACCAGCGAGATCGAGGGCTACGCGCGGGCCTTCGGTCGGCGCCGCCGCGACGTGGACCTGACCATCCTGCGCTTCGCCAATCTCGTCGGCGGGCGGATCGACAGCGCCTTCCACTCCCTGTTCACCCTGCCGGCCGCCCCCACGGTGCTCGGCTACGACCCGCGACTGCAGTTCTGCCACGAGGAGGACGCGGTCGAGGTGCTGGTGCGCACCACCACCGGCGCGCACCCGGGGGTGTTCAACGTCGCCGGCGACGGTGCGATGTACCTCTCGCAGGCGGCCCGTCTCGCCGGCCGGCTGCCGGTCGCGGTCCCGCTGCCGTTCGTGGCCGGGGTGGCGGGCCTGCTGCGGCGGACCGGACGGGCGGACGTCGCCCCCGACCAACTGCGTTTCCTGCAGCACGGCCGGGTGGTGGACAACACCCGGCTCAAGCAGGCGTTTCCCGGGCTGCCCCGCTACACCACCCGTGAGGCCTTCGAGGACTTCCTGCGCCGTCGGCGCATCCACGGCATGGTCGACCGCGACGACGTCATCCGCCTCGAACGCGAGGTGTCGGACTTCCTCGCCCGCAAGGGCCAGGAACGCTTCCTGGCCAGCCGTCCCGGGAAGGAGGCACGGTGAGTGATTCCGCCGAGCGTCACGCCGAGGTGATCTCCTTCGCCGAACAGCGGGCCGCACGCACCGCCCGCAACCACAGCGCGGGCGCCGGGCGGCCGCGCTGCTCGGAGATCACCGCCGGTGGTCGGCCCTGCCGCAACTACGCCGTCGCCGACGGCCGCTGTCGGCTGCACGCCGCCCAGCACGGCGACGAGCCCCAGCCCGATCCTCGCGACGAGCACCCCTCGGCCGACCGCGGCAGCAGC
>SKJO01000303.1 GCA_007121975.1 Nitriliruptoraceae bacterium
GCGACCTGACCGTCGAAGCCGACGGCACCGAGATCCTGCGTGGCGTCACGCTCGACCTCGACCTCGGCCGCACCATCGCCCTGATGGGCCCCAACGGTTCGGGCAAGTCCACCCTGGCCTACGCCATCGCCGGCCACCCGCTGTACGACGTGACGGGTGGCACGATGACCTGGCAGGGCACCGACCTGTCCGAGCTGTCCCCCGACGAGCGCGCCCGGCTCGGGGTGTTCCTGGCCATGCAGTACCCGGTCGAGGTCCCCGGCGTGTCGGTCACCAACTTCCTGCGCACCGCGCTCAACGCCATCTCCGGCGAGGACGTGCCGGTGCGGCAGTTCATGACCCGGCTCAAGGCCGAGATGGCCGACCTCGGTGTCGACGAGTCCTTCCTCCAGCGCTCGGTGAACGAAGGGTTCTCCGGCGGGGAGAAGAAGCGCTTCGAGATCCTGCAGATGGCGCTGCTGCGGCCCAGGCTCGCGGTGCTCGACGAAACCGACTCGGGCCTCGACGTCGACGCGCTCAAGACCGTGGCCGAAGGCGTCGACAAGCTGCGCGGAGACGACCTCGGCGTGCTGATCATCACCCACTACACCCGCATCCTGCGCTACATCCGCCCCGACGAGGTCCACGTCATGTTCGAGGGCCGGATCGCCGCCTCCGGTGGCCCGGAGCTCGCCGACGAGCTCGAGGCCGGCGGCTACGAGTCGCTGCGCGCCAACGCCTGAACCCCGCAAGGGAGGCACATGACCTTCGACGTCGCGACCATCCGCAAGCAGTACCCCACCCTCCAGCAGGAGGTCGACGGTCGGCGGCTGGTCTACCTCGACTCGGCCGCCTCGTCGCAGACACCCGAGGCCGTGCTCGACGCGATGGACGTGTACTACCGGCGGCTGCGGGCCAACGTCGAGCGCGGTGTGTACCGCCTGTCGGAGGAGGCCACCGGGCGCTACGAGGCGGCCCGGGCGCGGCTGGCGCGCTTCGTCGGCGCTCCCTCCCCCGACGGCGTGGTGTTCACCCGCAACGTCACCGAGGCGATCAACCTGGTGGCCTACAGTTGGGTGCGCCGGCGGCTCGGACCCGGCGACGCGGTGCTGACCACCGCCATGGAGCACCACGCCAACTTCGTGCCGTGGTGGCACGCCGCGCAGGACACCGGGGTGGAGCTTCGCATCGTGCCGGTGCGCGAGGACTTCCACCTCGACGTCGAGGCGATGGAGGCGCTGCTGGCTGACGGCAAGGTGCGCTTCCTCGCGCTCGGTCACGTCAGCAACGTGCTCGGCACCATCAACCCGCTGCGTGAGCTCATCGCGCTGGCCCGGGCCGCCAACCCCGAAGTGGTGGTGCTCGTCGACGGCGCCCAAGCCGTTCCCCACCTGCCCGTGGACGTCGCCGCGTTGGATGTCGACTTCTACGGGATCACCGGCCACAAGATGCTCGGTCCGACCGGCATCGGCGCACTCATCGCCAAGCCCGAGCGGCTCGAGCAGATGCCGCCGTTTCTCACCGGCGGGTCGATGATCCTCGACGTCTCGGCCGAGCAGGTGGTGTGGAACCACCCGCCCCACCGCTTCGAGGCCGGCACCCCCATGATCGCCGAGGCGTTCGGGCTGCACGCGGCGTGCGACGTGCTCGACGAGCTGGGCATGCACGAGGTGCGTGCCCACGAACGCGGGCTGGTGGCGACCTTCGTCGATGCGCTCGTGGCCGCCGACGGCGTGACGGTCTACGGACCCACCGACCCCGACCAGCGCTCGGGGGCGATCTCGTTCGCGGTCGACGGGGTCCACCCCCACGATCTCGGCGCGATGCTCGACAGCTACGGTGTGTGCATCCGGGTGGGCCACCACTGCGCCAAGCCGCTGATGCGCTGGCTCGGCGTGAACGCCACCGCCCGCGCGTCGCTGTACGTGTACAACGACGTCGATGACCTCGCGCCACTGCTCGAGGGCATCGAGGCCGCCCGCCGGTTCTTCGCCCGTTAGGGGACGCCGTGACGATGGACGACCTGTACCAGGAGATCATCCTGGACCACTACCGCCGCCCGAAGAACCGGGCGCCGCAGCTCGACGGTGAGGACGTGCACGTCCACCACTCCAACCCGCTGTGCGGCGACGAGCTCGACCTGCGCCTACGGGTCCGCGACGGGCGCATCGACGGGCTGGTGTTCGACGGGGAGGGCTGCTCGATCAGTCAGGCCTCCGCCTCGGCGATGACCGACGCGGGGCTCGACCGCGACCTCGACGACGCGCTCGCGCTCGCCGAGGACTTCCGCCAGCTGATGCACGGCACCCCCGCGACCCGGCCCGACGACCTGCGTGACGGGGTCGTCTTCGAGGGGGTGGCGCGCTTCCCGGTCCGGGTCAAGTGCGCGCTGCTCGGGTGGATGGCGGTCCGCGACGCGATCGAGACCTACCTGGCCGGCGCATCCGACCACGCCGTCACCTACGACGACTGACCCTCCAGGGCCGGCTAATACGACGACTGACCTACGACGACTGACGACGACTGACCTACGACGACTGACTGCGAGGAGGACCACCGTGAGCGACCAGCGCACCGCCGCCCCCCCATCCGCCGGATCTGCGGCCTGGGACGACGGCGAGCCCATCCCCGAGGCCGACACCCCCGACGGCACCGTCCCCGTCGCCCCCGTCGCCCCCGCCGCCGACGCGCCCCGCCACCCGTTCGCCGACCTGCCTCTCGAGGAGGATGGCGCACCTGCCGGCGAGCATCTGTTCAACGCGCTGCGGGCCGTGGTCGACCCCGAGATCGGCTACAACATCGTCGACCTCGGCCTGGTCTACGAGGTCACCAAGCCGCGGCGCGGGCACGCGCACGTGCTCATGACCCTGACCACCATGGGCTGCCCGCTGACCGAGGTGATCCACCAGCAGTGCTCGGTCATCCTCAGTGCCATGCCGGGCATCGATCACGTCGACGTGGAGTTCACCTTCTCGCCGCCGTGGTCGACCGACAACATGGCCGACTACGTGCGTGAGGAGTTGCGCGCGATGGGCATGAACGTCTGAGCTTCGAGCACGGCCGGCGGAGCCGGGCGGGCCAGCCCGAACCCCTGGCCCGCCTGGCAGCCGAGCCGGGTCAGCTCGCGGTGCTGCAGTTCGGTCTCGATGCCCTCGGCCACCGAACGCAGGCCGAACTCCCGGGCCAGGCCCAGGATCACCGCAATCACCCGGGCATGCCTCGGGTCGCTCCCGAGTCCGGTGACGAACGAGCGGTCGATCTTGAGGGTGTCGACCGGCAGCTCCCGCAGCGAGGCCAGCGACGAGTAGCCGGTGCCGAAGTCGTCGATGGCGATGCGGACCCCGAGCTCCCGGAGTTCCCCGAGCACCCGGCGGCTGGCTCCCGGCTCGGCCATCAGGGTGCTCTCGGTCAGCTCCAGGTGCAGCCGGCTGGGCGCCACCCCCGCCGCGGCGATCGCTTCGCGTACCTCGAGCACCAGACGGTCGTGCACCAGCTGGCGTACCGACAGGTTCACGGTCATGAACCGCTGGTCATGCCCGACGACGTCGCGGTCCCAGGCCGCTAGCTGCTCCAGTGCCCGCGCCAGCACCGCACGGCCGATCATCGCGATCGACCCGTGCTCCTCGGCCAGGGGAATGAAACGGCCCGGAGCCACCCGGCCCAGCGTCGGATGTTCCCAGCGGGCCAGTGCCTCGTAGCCCACGCACCCCCCGTCACCGAGCGAGAAGATTGGCTGGTACTCGATCTCGAGCTCCTCGCGCTGCGTGATGCCGGGGAGCTGCCGGGCGAGCTCGGCCTCCTCGACCAGCTGGACGCGCTGGGCGGCGTCGAGGGAGACGATGCGCTGGCGGCCGCCGGCCTTGGCCTGGTACATCGCGGTGTCGGCGTCCTTGAGCAGCACGTGGGGCTCGGAGTGCTCGTCGGCCAGGACCACCCCGGCGCTGGTGGTGACCCGGTGCTGCTCACCGCCGAGCTCGAAGGGGACCTCGAGCGCGGCCAGCAGACGCTGGGTGGTGGCCCACGCCTCGGCGGCATCGGCCACCTCGTCGAGCACCACCACGAACTCGTCGCCGCCGAAGCGCGCCACCGTGTCGCCCCCTCGCAGCGCGGCGGCCAGCCTCTGGGCGTACGCGCGCAGCAGGTCGTCGCCGCGGGCGTGGCCCAGCGAGTCGTTGATGACCTTGAACCGGTCGAGGTCGAGGAACACCACCGCCACGGTGCCTTCATGCCGTTGGGCGCGCTCGAGCGCGTTGCCGATGCGGTCGAGCAGCAGCGCCCGGTTGGCCAGCCCCGTCAACGGGTCGTGCAGCGCCTGGTAGGCGAGCCGGGCCTCGGCGGTCTTTCGCTCGGTGATGTCGTGGCCGATGATCACCAGCCCACCGACGGACGGCTCGTGGCGCAGGTCGATCGCGGTGGCCTGCAACCAGCGCCAGCTGCCGTCCCGGTGGCGCAGGCGGTAGTCGGGAAGCCGCACCTCGCCTCCCGACCCCGCCTGCGCCGCGGCCATCGCCGCGTTGAGCGGGGTGAGGTCCTCGGGGTGGAGATGCTCGCCCGGGTCGGTCGCCGCCAGCTGCTTGGGATCCCAGCCGAGCAGCCGGGCGGCCGAGGGCGACACCTCGCGGAAGCGACCGTCGACGGGGTCGAGGGTGACCACCAGATCTGCGGAGTGCCGCGCGAGCAGGCGGTAGCGCCGCTCCCGGGTGGACAGCTCCTCCAGCGCCTGCTGGCGCAGCTGCGCGCTGCCGATGGCGTCGGTCACCGCCCGCAGCAGCAGCCGCTCACCCGCGGAGAAGCCGCGCTCGGCGTGCACCGCGTCGAAGCCGACGAACCCGACCAGGGCGCCGGCGGCGATGAGCGGCATCGCCAGCAGCGACCGGATGCCCTGCGCGGTCAGTATCTCGCGCTCGGGCCGGTCCTCGCTCAGCGCCGCCACCCGCGGCAGGTACACCTCGCGTCCGGCCCGGAACGGTTCCAGCCAGTGCTCGATCACCCCGATCGGCAGCGCCTGGAGCTCGTCGAGGTGCGGCTCGATCCCCGGGGCGCACCACTCGTGGGTGTTGTCCACCACCTCGGTGCCGTCGGCCAGCACCCGGGTACGGAACAGGTAGGTGCGGTCGACCCCCGCGACCTGCCCCAGCCGAGCCAGGACATCGCCGATCGCGGTGTGCAACTCGGTGTTGTCGAACGCGGCGAAGCCCTCGAGCAGGACCGGCAGGTGCTCGAGCAGGTCGGGTAGCGCACCACCGTCGGGTGGCGGCCAGGTGGTCGGCACGGTCGTGGCGCTCCGAACCGGTGGCGGTCGGTTGACGCCCAACCTAGTCGGCCGGCGTGGGATGACGGGTCGGATCGGGTTCGCACGCTTTGCACGCCGGGAGGCGGTCCGGGTCCGAACCCTGCCCGACACTACGCTCACCGCCCCCCGTCGTAGGAGCACCCGGCATGGTCCATCCCGTCGTCGATCGGCGCGAGCCCCTCACCCATGAGGAGATCGCCCGCTACAGCCGGCACCTGATCATCCCCGACGTCGCGATGGCCGGCCAGGAGCGGCTCAAGGCCGCCCGCGTGCTGCTCGTGGGCACCGGTGGACTCGGTTCCCC
>SKJO01000086.1 GCA_007121975.1 Nitriliruptoraceae bacterium
CGGCATCCGTGGCCGCCAAGGCACTGCTCGCGGTCGGGGTGGGAGCCGTGATCGGTGCGGCCGCAGCGACCGGGGCGACCGGGGCGACCGGGGCGACCGGGGCGGGGACCGGCCCACCAGACACGCTGCCCGCGTCCCTGCGGCGGGCCGCCGCCTGCGTCGGGGCCTGGGCTCTGCTCGGCCTTGCGCTGATCGTCTACTACGGCTCGTATCAGGTGGCCCTGCCCCTACCCAACCGCACCCTGCTGCTGGTGGCCGCGCTGGGCCTGGGGGTGGCGGGAGCGCAGCTGTGGTGGTCCCAACGGCTGCGCACCGGCACGATCGCCGCAACCGACCTCGAGCCGCGCGCCCTGGGGATCGCGGGGGCGCTCACGGCGCTCGGGGTCGTCCTGGCCACCGTCGCCGCAGCGGCCGGGCCCGCCGTCCCCGCACCGGCCCCGGACGCCGAGCAGACCGTCACCGTCGCCCTGCTGAACCTGCGGCTCGGGTTCGATCCTTCGGGACGCTTCGCGCTGCGGGAGGTCGTCGAGGTCCTGGCCGACGCCGACCCCGATGTGGTCGTGCTCAACGAGATCGACCGTGGCTGGCTGCTGACCGGGGGCCACGACCTGGTGCGACTGCTCGCCGACGAGCTGGGCCTCACCCCGGTCTTCGCCCCGGCGGCCGACGAGGTCATGGGCAACGCGGTACTGACCCGCTACCCGATCGAGGAGGCGAGCTTCGAGCGCCTCCCCCGGGGCAACGCCATCATGGCCCGCAGCCAGGCCGCCCTGCTGCTGCGCTGGACGGATGGCCAGCAACTCGGCGTGATCGCCACCCACCTGAGCCTCGCGGGCGGCCCCGACGACGGCACCCGGATCACCCAGGCCCGGGCGGTGGCGGCGATGGTCGCGCGGCTGCGGGATCGCGACGTGCCCGTCGTGGTCGCCGGGACGTTCAATGCCGGGCGTGAGTCCGCCGAGGTCGAGACCTTCGCTCCGCTGCTGCGGCCCGCGCTGCCCGAAGGCTCCGCAACCTACCCCTCGCACGATCCCGAGCTGCTGATCGACCACGTACTGATCTCCGACGACCTGCACCGCGCCGAGGTGTCGGTGCCCTTCGTGCAGGTCTCCGAGCACCTGCCGATCGTGGTGGTCCTCGAGCTCCGTGCCGACTGACGGCAGGCTCATCCCCCGGTGGTGTGCTCGCCGACGACCTCGTCGAGCAGGCCTGCGAAGCGCTCGGCGATGGCCGGCCACGACCACCTCGAGGTGACCCACCGCCGGCCGGCCCGACCCGCGGCGCGCCGGGCGCCCTCGTCGGCCAGCCAGTGGTCCACCGCGGCCACGATCGTGTCACGGTCGTCCCCGTCGACGACCGAGCCGGTCTGCCCGTCGCGCACGGTCTCGGGTGCTCCGCCGGAACGGCCCGCGATCGCCGGGACCCCGGTGGCCTGGGCCTCGAGGTAGACGATGCCGAGCCCTTCCACGTCGGTGCCCGCCAGCCGCGTTCGGCACGGCATCGCGAACACATCCAGGGCCGCGTAGCAGGCCGGCAGCAGGTCCCACCCGACCCGACCGACGCGCCGGATCTGCGCCTGCGGACCCTGCAGGCCAATCGCCCGGTCGAGCGTCTCGGCCAACGGCCCCTCGCCCACCAGGACCAGCCAGGCCTCGGGATGGCGACGCCGGACCTCGGGCCACACCTCGACCAGGTGGTCCTGACCCTTGCGTCGCACCAGCCGGGACACGGTGCCCACCAGCATCGCGTCGGCGGGGATGTCCCACGCCTCGCGCAGCGCCCGGCCATCGACCCCGGGGTGGAAGCGATCGACGTCGACCCCGGGGGGCACGCGCTCGAGGCGGTCGGCGCGCACGTGCGGTGCGAGCCGGGACTCGGTGAAGTCGCTGATCGTGGTCATCGCGGCCAACCCCCGGGTCGCACGACGCACCAGCACCCCGAGCCCGACACCGGGCAGTCCCGCCTCGAGGCCATGGGACAGGGCCACCACCGGCACGTCGAGCTCGCGGGTCAGCGCCGGCGCCAGCTCACCCAGCGGCCAGCAGGCCCCGAGCACGATGACCTCGGCCCGGTGGGCACGTGCCAGGGCGACGACCTGGCGACGAATGCCGGAGGTGGGCAGCACCCGACCGCCGGCACGCTGGGTGCGGTAGGGCTGGGCTCGGTCGTGCGCCGCCGCTTCCGCGGGGTCGGACGGTGCCGGGCCGAGCACGATCGTGGACCCAGGGTGCACCCGGGCGAGCAGGTTGCCGACGAACTGCTCGATGCCGCCGGCACGTGGCGGGAGGTCGTTGGTCACCCACAGGACCCTCATGCCGGCGCCCTCACGGGGCGATCCACCGCAGCGGGGCGGTGCGCAGCAGGTCCCCGCCGCTGGCGGCGACCCGGGCACGCAGCTCGGCGTCGTCGGTCACGACCACGACCGGCTCATCGGTGGCCTCGACCTCGAAGACCAGCTCGTCGTCGGCGGTGATGCCCGCCGACGTGAACCGCACCTCCACGCCGCTGGCATGCAGCCGGCGCCCACCACGCACGGGGCGGTCGCCGTCGAACAGGACCAACGGCCGAACCTGGCGCGCAGCCGCCAGGTTCCCGAGCAGCGCCACCAACCAGCGGCGCTGCCCCTCGAGATCGAGCTCGGGATGCAGGCTCTTGGTGACGTTGTAGCCGTCGACGAGCAAGCGCCGACCCGGAGCCAGCAACAGCTCCGCGGCCTCCCGGGTGTCGGGATGCACGCCATCGGGAAGGCGGCTCGGGCGGCCGGGTACGACCCGGGGTCGGTGCGGCGCGGCCGCTGGCGGACGCACGTCCGCGACGGCGTCCCGCGGCGGCATCCTTGCGGCCCGCTCCTCCTCCCGGCGGCGTTGGCGGCGCTCCTCGTCCAGCGTCCGACGCAGCTCCCCGAGCTGGTGCTCGAGCCCCTCCACCTCGGCGTTGCGGCGACGACGCTCGCGCTGCACCGCCGCCTCACGTTCCTGCTCGGCACGGGCCTGCGCGGTCAGCAATCGGTCGCGTTCCACGGTGTGCTCGCCGAGCAGCTGTTCGAGCTGGGCCACCCGCTGCTCGAGCCGACCGACCTGGTTGGTGGCCGCGTCGAGGCGGCGGCGCAGCGCATCGCGCTCGTCTCGCAGCCGCTGGGTCCGCTCCCGATCGCGAACGGCGCGCTGTGGCGGCGTCGAGGACGGCCGCGCATCGTCCCGGCCGGTGAGCGTCCGACCAGCGACTGGCACTGCCTCGAGCAGGGCGCCGACCGCATCGGGCCGGTCCTCACGGCCACGGACCCGGACCACGAGGCGGTGCCAGACAGGCCCGTCACGACTGATCAGCTCACACAGCTCGCGGCGCAGCGGACCTCCGGCGAGCCGGCTGGTGGCAGCCTCACGCAGGTGGGCGAGGTCCGCCCGGGCGTCGGACTCAGCCAGCTCATCGAGCACGCCGCGCACCGGAGCAAGCAGCCAGGCCCAGGCATCGGCATCGAGCTCGAGCAGCTGCTCCACGCCCGGTGGGGGTGGCAGGGGCTCGTCGCTCACGTGGGGCTCGATCCCGGGTCGGCGGCGCCGGGCGCAGCGGTGCCCGGGTCGGCGGCACCGGGCGCAGCGGTGCCCGGCGCAGCGGTGCCCGGCGCAGCGGTGCCCGGCTCAGCGGTGCCGGGGGCGGTCGCGCTGGGAGCCGGCTCAGTACGCACGGCGGTCCCGGTCCCGCACCAGTGGCACTCGACCGAGTCGAGGCGATGATCGAGGACCTCCTCCTCCTCGACGACCGCGTCCCCTCCGAGGTCGACGTGCAGGAACCGTCGCGTGCGCGTGCGCTCGATGACATCGAAGCGTGTCACGTTGCCGCAGCCGTCGCACCGGAAGCGCAGTCCCGGACCCGGAACGCGTACCGGCGCAGAACCCGCGGAGCCACTCATCGGGCGTCGTCCGGACGGGCGGACGCCTCACTGCGGGTGGGCGCACGCCGCCGTGCCGCCTCGAGCCAGACGGGCTCGTCGGGCACGGGGGTTGGCGTCGCCGGCGGCTCCATCGCGGCAGCATCGGGGCTGAACCAGGCGCCCGGTGGCGTCTGGGGGAAGACGGCGAGCCGCTCCGGACCCGGGGGCGTGGCCGACGGTTCGTCGAGCGCGGCACGCAGCTCGGCGCAGGTGCGGCGGGCCATGGCCACGTCGATACCTCGACGTTGCCTGGGGTAGGCGGCGAGCCGTTCGGCGGCCTTGTCGAGGATCGCGCGGGCACCTGCGAGGTTGCCCCGCTGCAGGTGCACGCCGGCGACCGCGAGCTGGATGACCCCCTGCCACAGATCACGATCCTGCACCGGCGCCGCGTGCCAGACGGCTTCGAGGCACTCATGGGCTTCGAAGAACCGCTGCTGCGACCACAGTCCGATCCCGAGCTCGAGCGCCTCCTCGACGGTTTCGGGCTCGTGGTCCTCGGTCAGGGCCACCCCGGTCGTCCCGTAGGGCAGGGGCCGCCCGGTTCGGTCCCGCGGCCGGGCCTGCTCGGGCCGGCCGTCGTCGCGGCGGTCTCGCTCGGGCACGACAGGGCTCCTCATCGCAGGCGTCTCGGGCGCAACCCGATGGTAACGGCGCGTGCCCGCAGGGCCGGTGCGTCCGGCCGTCGACCAGGTGGCGCTCGCTACGCTTCGCACCGTGCCCGAGCTGCCCGAAGTCGAGTCGGTCCGCCGACAGCTGGCACCCGAGCTCACGGGGCGTCGGGTCGTCGAGGTGTGGTGGGATCCTCACCCCCATGCGCGGATCTCGGGTCTCGAGCAGGCGGCCGGCCAGGTGATCCGGTCCGTGGGGCGCCGGGGGAAGTTCCTGCTGTGCCCCCTCGACGGCCCCGGCTTCGCGGGGGGGATCGGAGCGAGTGGTGCCCGGGACGCCGGGTTGGAACTGGTGCTGCATCTGGGCATGACCGGCGCGTTGCGTCTGGTCGATGCCACCGAGCCGACCGGCGCCCACGAGCGCGTGGGCTTCGACCTCGACGACGGGCGCAGACTGGCCTTCAACGACCCGCGGCGCTTCGGTCGTGCCTCGGTGGTCGTCGCCGGTCGCTACCTGCCCGACATCCCGACGCTGGCGGTCCTGGGGCCAGAGCCGCTCTCCCCCGATTTCGATCCCGAGCGGTTCGCTGCGCAGTTGGCACGCACCCGGGCGCCGGTGAAGGCTCGGCTGCTCGATCAACGCCTGGTGGCCGGGGTCGGCAACATCTACGCCGACGAGTCGCTGTGGCGTGCGCGCATCCACCCCGCGTCGCGTCGGGTCGGCCGCAGCCGGGCCCTTGCTTTGCACGCCGCGGTACGTGACGTCCTTGCCGCCGCGGTCGAACGCGAAGGCACGACCTTCCGCGACTACCAACTGGTCAACGGGGCCAGCGGCCGCTACCTCAGTGAGCTCGACGTCTACGGGCGGGGCGGGCTGGAGTGCCGTCGCTGTACAGCGACGCTGCGCCGGATCGTGCTGGCGCAGCGCGGTACGACCTACTGCCCGAGCTGTCAGCGCATCTGACCTGAGGCTGGCGGGAAGCAGGCGGCATGCAACCGTCGCCGGCCGCGGTGCGGTGATGCGGGGTGCC
>SKJO01000166.1 GCA_007121975.1 Nitriliruptoraceae bacterium
ACCTCGGCCACCCAGCCGCGCCCCGGATCACGGTGCGGACGCGGCCGGTGTGCCGGCCCCGCCTCGCAAGGCGGGGCACGACGCTCAGCCGGTCTCGAGGCCGACCAGCGCCCCGAGCAGGCCGTCGACGAGCACCTCGGTCTCCGGCCAGTCGATCTGTGCCAGGTTGACGGTGAGGGTCGCCAGCCCGTGCAGGGCCGCCCACAGCAGCAGGGCCTGTTCGAAGCTGTCGCCGCCTCGGGCGACGCCGGCCTGCTGGCAGGCCTCGATCCCCGACTCGAGGCTCACGAACGCCGCCGTGCCCGACGGGCCGCCGGGAAGCAGCGTGTCCCGACGTGCCGAGAACAGCATCGCGTAGCCTCCGGGCTCCTGCTGGGCCCATTGCAGGTAGGCCAGGCATCCACCCCGCAGGGCACCGGCGACGTCGCCGGCCTGCTGCGCGGGGGCCCGGCCCGCACGGATCGCCTCCGCGAGCGACCCGAAGCGCCGGGCGACCGCCTCCCGGATCAGCGACTGCTTGTCGGGGAAGTGGCGGTAGAGCGAGGGCGGGGTGACCCCGACCCGGTCCACGATCGCGCGGACCGTGACCTCACGCTCGTCGCCGGTCTCGTTGAGCAGCTGCTCGGCGGCGTCGAGCAGCTCGGCGCGCAGGCGATCACCCTCCCCCCGGGGGCTGCGCGAACGGGCCACCTCGCACCTCGGTGATCGGTCGGTACGTGATCCCCCGATACCTCATCGCCCGGCACCTCGCCATGCGGCCTCCCCAGGCTAGCGCGGCTCCGGGGCAACGCCCCGCTCGGCGCTGCGCATGAGCCATTCGACACGCGCGCTATCCTTCGATAGCGTATCGCTTGCTAGCTCTCAATCAGCAGCAGCCCCGGGGGGATCATGACCGAGCACGCCAGCTCTGCACCACCCACCACGCCACGGACCGGCGTCCGCGTCCGAGAGCTGCGACCCGAGGACGCGCAACCGCTCAAGGCGGTCATGCGCCGTGCGTTCGACTCCTTCGACCAGCTGCTGTACTCCACGCGCGGGCGCGAGGTGCTCGTCGCCGTCGATGCCGACGACACCCCCATCGGCGGCGTCGTGCTGCACGCCACCCCCGCCCCCGACCGGCCCGCGCCCCACGGCCGGCTCGGGATCGTGCACTTCATCTTCGCCGATCCGCAGGCCGGCATCCGCGGGATCGGTACGGCCCTGCGCGATGCCGCCGATGAGCGCTTCGAGCAGCTCGGCTGCACCGAGACCTCGGCGCGCATCGACGCGGTCAACACCGCCTCGCAGGCGTTGCACCGTTCCGGCGGCTACCACCTGGCGTCCGGCCGCGAGCAGCTGCGTCGGTGGGGCTGGCGCCTGCCACAGCGCTGGCTGCAGGCCGGCCACGGGTTCGATCCGGGCATGCAGCTGTGGCTGCGACCCGACACCACGCCGGCCGCTCGGCCCCCCGCCCGCTGGACCCGGCTGACCGCGACCTGGCTCATCAACGCGGCGCTGCTGGCCGTCATCGCCTGGCGCGCACCCCGTGGGGAGGCGCCGCTGGCGGTGGCACTGGGCACCGCGGTGCTCGCCGCAGGCGTGCTGCTCGGCCTGCGCGAGGCCGGCATCCGACTCGCGGCCCGCGCCCAGGGGCTCGACCTCGGGCATGCCCCCTGGGGCAACGCGATCGGGCTGTCCGGAGCGCTCGCCCTCGCGTTCGGCGTCTGGCTGCCCCTGTCCGGATCGTCGACCCCGCAGGCCGCCCGTTGGCGACACGACGCCGAGGTGGCGCGGCTGGGACGCGCCCACCTCGCCGGGGGCCTGGCGGTGGCGGCCCTGGCCTGGACGACGGTCCTGATCGAACCCGACCTCGCCTGGCTGAGCTGGCCGGACCTGCGCCGGGCCGCGGTGATGCTCGCGCTCGTCGACCTGGTCGTGCCGATCTCCCCGCTGATCGGCACCGCCGCCCGCCACGTCAAGCAGTGGTCCACCGCCGCGTGGGTGCCGCTCGCGGTGCTCGGACTCGGTCCGCTGCTGCTGACCCTGCTGGGCTGAGCCCCAGCCCAGGCTGCTCGGCAGGGGATCGAACCCCGGCGCGCCCCGCCGTATGCGCGAAGCGCGCGTCGATGCGCGATGAGCGGCCGGCTGGTGGGGAGTGCGGCACCGCTCAGCGACGCGGCGTACGCAGCCGGACACCAGCGACCGGCTCGGTACGCCACATCCTCCACGCTGGACCATGCGGCGTACGCAACCGGACAGCTGTGGCCGCTTGGGTACGCCGCATCCGTCGACGGGCCTCGGTGCGCACCCCGATCGACCGTTGAGCGCGCAGACACCCCCGCTGATCGCACGCCGTTCACCTCCCCGCTCCTCGAGCGGCGGCGACCGGGGCGCGCCACTCGAGGAGGATCGGGAGGTCGCGGATCAGTCCGGCTCGGTCGTACGCCGGATCAGCGCGGTCTCTTCCTCGTCATAGGGCGTGCCGTCCGGATGGAAGATGTCGTGGAACCAGACCTCGGGTTCGCGTGCGCTGCGCGGGGAGTCCCAGGCGTAGGTCGTCTGGCTGCGTCCCGCGACCAGTCCCCAGTTCAGCGCACCGACGTCCTCGGCGCGCAGCACCGGCAGGTTCGACGCGAAGGTGCTGCCAAGGGTGCGGGCCATGTACTCGGTGCACACCATCGGCCGACCGAGCAGCCGCAGGGAGCGGATCAGCCAGTCGAGATCGGTCGCGTCACCGTAATGGTGGAAGGTGATGAGGTCCGAGGCCAGCAGTTGGAACCGGTTGAGCTCGGAGAACGCCGCGGTGATCTCCCAGATCCCGCTGGTCAGCGGCTGGGAGACCCCGATCGACCGGGCCCAGCGGAAGGCCGCGTCGAGCAGCGGCAGGGCGTTGACGATCAGCCCCTCGTTGCCGGGTTCGTTGTACAGGTCCCAGGCCACCACGCGTTCGTCATCAGCGAAGTTGTCGAGCACCCCGCTGACGTAGTCCTCGAGCCGGGGCCACTGGGCAGGATCGACGGCGGCCTTGGCGTTGGGGCTCTGGACCCACTGCGAGTTGTGCACGCCGGGGATCGGTTCGGGCTGTGTTCCGGGGTGGGCGTAGTTGAGCCACACGCCTTCGAAGAAGACCGGCATCACCGAGATACCGCGGTCTCCCGCCAAGGTCAGGAACTGCTCGAACTCCGACAGCAGCAGGTCCGGATCGCTCCACAGCAGATCGTGGAGGAAGACCCGTAGGGTGTTGAAACCGAGCGAACGGGCCAGGTCGAGCTCGGCGGCGATGACCTGCGGATCGAAGGTCTCGGGCTGCCACATCTCGAGCTGGTTGACCGCGTAGGCCGGGATGTAGTTGCACCCGACGATCCAGGGACGACTGGCATGCCAGTCGGTGATCCGCTCCCGGGTCCAGCGCCCGACCCGCAGGGGGTCGTCCTCACTGGGCAGCCCGGTGAACGGGTTGGGCCCGGCAGCCGGCGACTGGGAGGCCGAGCCGACCGAGACCACACCTTCGTGGTCCTCGGGGGTTCGTGGCATGTCTTCCATGCTAGAGGCCGATCAGCGTGGGCCCGGTGGCGGCCCGCCGCTCGTGCGGGCCACCACCGGGCAGGTGGACTCAGGGAGCGACCGTGCCGAGCTCCTCGTTCATGCGCGCCTCGGCGTCGGCGAGCGCGGCCGCCGGGTCCTTGTCGCTGACCCAGGTGGCGTTGAGCTCGTCGGCCAGGGCATCCCAGGCGCCGGCCCAGCCGACCACGGCGGGCACGAACACGGCGGTGTCGGCCGCATCCGCATAGTTGTCCCGCTGGGGTGCGTCGTCGAGCTCACCGCCGGTCAGCACCGAGGTGCGGTTGGCCAGGTGCCCCGTGCCGCGGGCCCAGGCACCGATGTTGTCGTAGAGGAAGGAGACGAACTCCAGCGAGGCATCGCGGGCCGCGTCGTCCTCGTTGGCCTCGGCAGGCAGGACCCACAGGTGCGAGTCACCCCAGAAGCCCGGCTGGTCGTAGAGCACCGGAACCTGCAGGGCGGCGTAGGTGAAGTCCGCCTCGCGGGTGTACTGGTCGACCACCCAGGTGCCGTTGTGCAGCACGGCGACGTCGCCGGCAAGGAACGCGGCCTGGGAGTCGGTGTAGCCCTGCGTCGGGTCCGAGGCGGTCGTCGCGAGCTCGTTGAGCAGCCGCAGGGCCTCCTGCCCCTCGGGGGTGTTGACGGTGGCGTTGCCGTCGGCGTCCACGATGTCGCCACCCTGCTGGGCGACGAGGCCGAGGAAGAGCCGGGCACCCACGGCGAACTCGAACCAGTCCTGCGAGAAGTACCGCGCTCCGGTGGCCTCCTGCACCGCCTCGGCCTGCTCGAGCAGTTCGTCGACGCTGGTCGGCATGATCGGCGCACCGTCCGCGTCGACCAGACCGGCCTGCTCGAAGAGGTCGACGTTGACGTGCCACAGGCTGCCGTGGATGTCGAAGGGTGCGGCGTAGATCTCGCCCTCGAAGATGGCCCCGGCCTGGGCCGGCTCGGTGTAGTCGGAGAAGTCCACCCCGGCGGCGGCAAGGTCGTCTTCGATCGGGCGCAGCAGGTTGCGGTCGGCGAAGTCCGGCAGACGGTGGGAGTGCATGACCGCCACGTTGGGCGGGTTACCCGACGCGAACGTGGTGGACAGCTGGGTGTAGTACTGGTCCCAGACCGCGCCGCCGAGTCGGTCGACGAAGATGCCGTTGTCCTCGGCGTTGAAGGCGTTGGTGAGGATCTGGATGACCTCGCACTCGTCGGTCGCCTCGGAGACGTCGGTCACACCCTGGGTGGATTCGTCGCAGTCGCCGAAGAACCGCGCGAGCGTGATCGTGAGGTCGTCACCACCCGCGGTTTCGCCCGCGTCGGCGTCCTCGGCGGCATCGGTGCCGGTGTCGTCATCGCTGTCGGTTGGGTCGGTGTCACCGTTCCCGCCACAGGCACCGGCGACGAGCGCCAGCGCGAGCAGCAGTCCCAGGACACGGAACCGTCGTGTCGTGGTCATGCTCTCCCTCTCGGTCTCCGGATGCTCCATCCGGCAGGTGCGTGCGCATGCCAGCGGGTCGCTGGCACGGGTCGTGCATGGGATCGGGTCGGGGTGGCTACTTGCCGCCACTGCCCAGCGAGATACCCCGGATCAACTGGCGCTGGAAGACCACGAACAGCAGCAGGAGCGGCAGACTGGCCAGCACGCCCCTGGCCATCAGGGCCCCGAGCTCGGTGGCCTGGGCGAAGTTGCCCTGCAGCGAGGCCAACCCGGTGGTGATCGTGAACATCTCTCGCTCGGTCGCCGAGACCAGCGGCCACAGGTAGTCGTTCCACGTCAGCACGAAGGTGAAGATCGCGAGCGCGGTCATGGCTGGCATCGCCATCGGCAGCATGATCTGGCGGAAGATGCGCCACCTCGAGGCGCCATCGATCTGGGCGGCCTCCTCGATCTCGCCCGGGATGGCGGCGAAGAAGGTGGTCATGATGAACACCCCGAGCGGGACCCCGACGCGCGGCAGGAACAGCCCCGGATGGGTGTTGTGCAGCCCGAGGGTCTCGAAGATCAGGAACAGCGGGA
>SKJO01000020.1 GCA_007121975.1 Nitriliruptoraceae bacterium
CACGGGCGGGTGGCTGCGGGGTGCCGGCCATCGCCGATCTCCGTTCGGGGGAGGCCAACGCTAGGCGCCGGGCGTACCGTGGGGGCAGCGAGGACAGGCGCGAGCATGCACGACGAGCGGGAACTGGAGTTCGCGGTCGGGTCGGAGGTCATCATCGGGGACCTCGCCGTGCCGCCGGAGGCCCGCGGTCTGATCGTGTTCGCGCACGGCAGCGGGTCGAGCCGGCACAGCCGACGCAACCGGCAGGTCGCCGCCGAGCTGCGCAGCGCCGGCTTGGGCACCCTGCTGCTCGATCTGCTCACCGCCCCGGAGGAGCAGGGCGAGCGTCACGGCGGGAGGGTCCGCTTCGACATCCCGCTGCTGGCCGGGCGGGTCGCGCTCGCGGTCGATCATCTCGGCGCCGATCCGCAGCTCGCGGCGGTGCCGGTGGGCCTGTTCGGAGCCAGCACGGGCGCGGCGGCCGCGCTGGTGTGCGCCGCCGAGCGCCCGACGGTGGTGCGCGCGGTCGTGTCCCGGGGCGGGCGACCCGACCTCGCCCGGCAGCACCTCGGGCGGGTCCGGGCCCCCACGCTGCTGATCGTCGGCGGGGAGGACCTCGAGGTCCTCGCCCTCAACCGCCGGGCGCAGGCGGCGATGACCGCTCCGGTCGACCTCGAGGTGGTGCCGGGCGCCGGCCACCTGTTCGAGGAGCCCGGAGCGCTCGAGCGCGTCGCCGAGCTGGCGCGCACGTACCTCGCCCGCCACCTCGTGCGCTGAGCGCGCAGTTGGTCACCGCGCCGTGCGCGAGCCCTGCGGTGCGGTGATGGGACCGATGGTCACCGTCGCCCCCCGCAGCAGCGGACCCGGCTCCGTGCGCACCGACTCGCGCTGGCTACCGGCGGCGAAGGTCACCCGCCGGTGGGCGAACACGCCGGGATCGATCGCCACCGGTACGTGCAGCAGCGCGGGCAGCGGTGGGACCGTTCCCGGCTCGAACTCCGGGAACGCCGCGGCGATCTCCTCCTCGGTGGCCAGCCGCGCGTCACGGTCACCGATCGCGTCGGCCGCGAGGTCGAGGTCCAGGCGCCGGTCGGCGGTGAGCACGGCCAGCCCGAAGCCGGTGTCGATGCGCAGCACCACCACCTTGACCACCTCGTCGGCATGCAGGTCCAACGCCTCGGCCTCCGCGCGGGCGGTCTCGGCGCGGGGATGAGGCAGGTACTCGAAGCGCAGGCCCGCCTGCGCCAGGTGCTCGGTCACCAGGGACATGGTCCGGCCCTCCCGGAGCGCGCCGTGGTCGTCAGGGGCGCGCCCACGCCCCCATCCTGCGCGTAGCGGTCCTCGCCGGGCAGTGCCCTTCGGCCATGGTCAGCAGGGCGCTGGTCGCACCCGCGGCGGCCTCGCCGGGGGCCGGCGGTGCGCGCGCTCGCCGCAGCGGGGTTATCGTTCGAGTCGTGCCGCACCGAGAAGGGACGCACGCATGATCCTGTGGACCGACCGAGTCGCGGGTTCGTTGCTCGGCCTCGCGGCCGGCGACGCGCTCGGAGCCGGCTACGAGTTCGCCACCCCTCCCACCGGCGAGGTCGGGATGGTGGGCGGTGGGCTCGGTGGCTGGCAGCCCGGCGAGTGGACCGATGACACCCAGATGGCGATCTGCATCGCCGAGGTGACCGCCGCGGGCCGCGTCGACGTCGATGCCATCGCCAACCGGTTCATGGAGTGGTACGAGTCGCGTCCCGCGGACGTGGGCATCGCGACCAGCGCGGTGCTGCGGGCGGCCAGCGGTTCCCAACAGGCCTCGGCCGAGGCGCTGCACGACGCGGCGGAGAGCTTCCTGCAGGACCATCCCAAGGGCGGAGCGGGCAACGGGGCCCTGATGCGCACCGCGCCGGTCGCCCTGGCCCACCTCGGCGACGACGCGGCCATCGCCGCCTCGGCCCGGGCGGTCGCCGAGCTCACCCACGCCGACCCGCTGGCCGGCGACAGCTGTGTGCTGTGGAGCATCGCCATCGACCGGGCGGTCCGGGAGGGCCGGCTCGACGGCGCCCACGAGGGGATCGCCCTGCTGCCACCGGAGCGTCAGGAGCGTTGGCGCGGCTGGTTGCGCGACGCCGAGACCAAGACCCCCAAGGCCTTCCGCCCCAACGGCTTCACCGTCGCCGCGCTGCAGGCGGCGCACGCCGCGGTGCACCAGACGCCGGTCCCCGACGATGCCCCGCCGGCCCGCCACCTTCAGGACGCGCTGCACGAGGCGGTACGCATCGGCCACGACACCGACACCGTCGCGGCCATCGCCGGCTCCCTGCTCGGTGCCCGGTGGGGGGCGACCGCCGTGCCCTTCGCCTGGCGCCGCCTGCTGCAGGGCTGGCCGGGTCGTCGGGCGGCGGATCTGGTCCGTCTCGCGGTGCTCACCGCGCGCAAGGGCGAGCCCGACGAGGTCGGTTGGCCCGTGGCCGAGCGCATCGTCGGTGACCCGCCCCCCTTCGTGGCCGCCGTGCCCGGCGACGACGATCTGCTGCTCGGCAACCTCGCCGCGCTCGACGAGGTCGTGGCCGAGGTGGACGTGGTCGTGTCGCTGTGCCGGGTCGGGACGCGGCAGGTCCCGACCTCGGTGGAGCACTACGAGGTGATCCTCAGCGACGGGGATCAGGACGGCGACAACCCCAACCTCGCGATGGTGCTCGCCGACACGGCCGACGCGCTGCTGACCCTGCGCGCGGAGGACAAGCGGGTGTTCGTGCACTGCGTGCACGGCCGCAGCCGTACGCCGACCGTGGCGGCGGTCGCGTTGGCCCGGCGCGAAGGCATCAGCGGCACCGAGGCCTGGGCCCGGATCGCCGAGGTGGTCCCCGCCAGCGAGCACAACGAGGCGTTCCAGGCCATCCTCACCGCGCTGCCGGCCAGCGTCTCCGCGACCCAGGGCTGAGCGCCCCGGGCCTCGCCGCTGGTCAGGGCCGTGCCCGGCGGTGCTCGTCGGCCAGGGTCAGGTAGCTGGCGACGTTGGGTCGGGGGACCGGCCCGACCGGCCGGTCGAGCACCGTGGCCGGGACGCCGGCCGCCAGGGTGCCGGGCGGGATGTGCTGACCCTGGCGCACCACCGCGCCGGCCGCGACCACCGCGCCGGCACCGACGTGGGCGTCGTTGAGCACCACCGCGCCCATGCCGATCAGCGCGTCGTCGTCCACCCGTGCGCCGTGGACGATGGCCCGGTGGCCGACCGTCACCCGTGCGCCGATCGTGACCGGGGAGCCCGGGTCGGTGTGGACCACGACCCCGTCCTGCAGGTTGGTGTCGGCGCCGACGACGATCGGGCTGGACTCGGCGCGGAGCACGGTGCCGTACCAGACCGACACGCCGGCCGCGAGGTGCACGCGGCCGACCACGGTCGCGGTGGCGGCCAGGAAGGCGTCGGGATCGATCTCGGGGGGGTGTCCGCAGACGCTGAGCACGGTGGTCACGGGGGCTCCTCAGCGGCGCAGGTCATCGATCAGCCGCTCGAGGCCCGCCGCGCACGCCTCGAGCTGCGAGCGGGCGATCCACTCGTCGGGCTGGTGGGCCTGGGCGATCGACCCCGGCCCCCACACCACCGTCGAGAGTCCCGCGGCCTGGAAGTGTCCGCCGTCGGTGCCGAAGGGCACCGTCCCGGCCGGCTGGGAATCGCCGCTGATGCGGCGGGCGAGCGGCTCGGCGGGCCCGTCATCGGCCGTCAGCGCCCGGGCCACGGCCTCGACCCGGAAGCGCACCCCGCCGGTGCCGGTGTCCGCGCGCAGTGCGGGCACGACCTGCTGCTCGGCGAGGTGCCGGACCTGCTCGAGGATCGCCTCGGAGTCGTCGGCGGGCACCGGCCGGTACTCCCAGCGCAGGGTGCACGAGCGGGGCACGATGTTGATCGCCTGCCCTCCCTCGACCATGGCCAGGTTGAAGGTCGTGTAGGGCGGGTCGAAGCGGGGGTCGATCGCCGCCTCGCGGTGGGCACGGGCGAGTTCGTCGATTGCGACCGCGAGGTGCGCGGCGGCGGCGACGGCGTTGGCGGCGCGCTGCGGCTGGCTGGAGTGCCCGTCGCGCCCCTCGACCTGCGTGGTGATCACGCGCACGCCCTTGTGGGCGGTGACCACCCGCAGCTCGGTGGGCTCACCCACGAGGACGGCGGCCGGTCGCGGTTGGGTTGCCAGCAGCGCCGCCACGAGGTCGGGGGCCCCGAGCGTGCCGACCTCCTCGTCGTAGCTCAGCGCGAGCAGCACCGGCCGGGCGAGCTCGGCACGGACCATCGCCGGCACCGCCGCGAGCACCGTGGCCAGGAAGCCCTTCATGTCGGTGGTTCCCCGCCCCGTGAGCCGATCCCCGTCGCGCTGCAGGCGGAAGGGGTCCTGGCTCCAGGGCTGTCCCTCGACCGGAACGCAGTCGGTGTGGGCCGAGAGCACCACCCCACCCTCGACCGGTGGGCCGATGCGGGCGATCAGCCCGGCCCGGGTGCCGTCGGGGGAGGGGACCCGCTGGTGGGCCACCCCGTGGGCGTCGAGGTGGGCCTCGACGTCCGCGATCAGCGCCAGGTTGGATCGGCGGCTGGTGGTGTCGTGGGCCACCAACCGGGCGAGGTGCTGCTCGAGCTCGTGCATGCGGGCTCCTTGCTCGACCGGGGACGCTAGCGCTACCGGCCGGCGAGCGTGCCCCGGGCACCCCCGGGCTACTACGGTGGGTTCCCGAGCGACGAAGAGGGTGAGCGGTGCGCAACGTGTTCTCGATCGTGCTGGCCGGAGGCGAGGGGCGGCGCCTGGCACCCCTGACCGCGGACCGGGCCAAGCCGGCGGTGCCCTTCGGGGGCGTGTACCGCCTGATCGACTTCCCCCTGTCCAACCTGGTCAACGCCGGCTTCACCCGCATCGCGGTGCTCACGCAGTACAAGAGCCACAGCCTCGACCGGCACATCAGCGTGACCTGGCGGCTCTCGCCGTTGCTGGGCAACTACGTCACGCCGGTCCCGGCGCAGATGCGCCGCGGGCCCCACTGGTTCATGGGCTCGGCCGACGCGATCTTCCAGAACCTCAACCTGCTGCGCGACGAGCGGCCCGAGCACGTCATCGTGCTCGGGGCCGACAACATCTACCGTCTCGATCCCCGCGAGGTCGTGCACGAGCACATCGCGTCCGGGGCCGGGGTGACGGTCATGGGCATCCGGGCCCCGATCGAGCTCGCCGATCAGTTCGGGGTGATCGAGGCCGACCCGACCGAGCCGACACGGATCTCCGCGTTCCGGGAGAAGCCCATCGACGCGGTCGGGCTGCCCGACGATCCCAGCAAGGTCTACGCCTCGATGGGCAACTACGTGTTCTCCACCGAGGCGCTGATCGAGGCCGTCAACCGGGATGCCGAGAACGAGGAATCCCGGCATGACGTCGGGGGCAACCTCATCCCCGCGCTGGTCGATGCCGGCGACGCCCGGGTCTATGACTTCTCCAACCACCACGTGCCCGGTGAGTCCGAGCGCGACCACGGCTACTGGCGCGACGTCGGCTCGCTCGACGCCTACCACGCCGCCAACATGGACCTGATCTCGGTGCA
>SKJO01000318.1 GCA_007121975.1 Nitriliruptoraceae bacterium
CCTTGGCCATGGAGTACTCGACCCACTTGTCGCGCGAGGTCAGGTCCATCGGCGAGAGCTTCCAGCGCTTGGTGGGCTCGTCGACTCGGGACTGGAAGCGCTTCTCCTGCTCCTCGGGCGAGACGCTGAACCAGTACTTGAGCAGCCGGGTGTGGGCCCGGACCAGCATGCGTTCGAACTCCGGGCAGGAGCGCAGGAACTCGCGGTGCTCCTCCTCGGTGCAGAAGCCCATGACCTTCTCGACCCCGGAGCGGTTGTACCAACTGCGGTCGAACAGCACGATCTCGCCGGCGCTGGGCAGCTGCTCGACGTAGCGCTGGAAGTACCACTGGGTGCGCTCGCGCTCGGTCGGGGCCGGCAGCGCCACGGTGCGCACGATGCGGGGGTTGGTGACCTCGGTGATCCGCTTGATGACCCCGCCCTTGCCGGCGGCGTCGCGGCCCTCGAAGATCACCACGACCTTCTCGCCTTCCTGCTTGACCCACTCCTGCAGCTTGACGAGTTCGACCTGTAGTTCGGCGAGCTTGCGCTCGTAGAGGTCCTTCTTGATGCGCCCAGACTTGGTGAGCACGAGTGCGCGCATCTCTTCGTTGGTGACGTTGGCGGCCATGATCCTCCCGAGGTCCGTTCGTGAACGATGTGGTGGCGCGCCCAGGCGCCCGTAGGCGTCGAACCGCGCCACCTGCCGCCGGGCGCAGATCGCGCGGGTCGCGTATCGTGCGACGCCGACCGCAGCGAACGTCGCGGAAACGACCCTAGCGTTCGGGCCGCTGGTCGTGCCACGATGCGTCCTGAGCAAGGAGGCCGTATGCAGGTGCTGGTGATCGGCGCGACCCGCGGGACCGGACGGTTGCTCGTCGACCGACTGCTCGCCGACGGTCATCGGGTGCGGGCCGGCACCCGCGCGCCCGGACCGGCGGAGGGGCTCGCGGCGGCGGGGGCCGAGCCGGTGCCCGCCGACCTCGAGGGACCCGACGAGCCGCTGCGCGACGCGCTCCGTGGTGCGCAGGCGGTGGTCTTCTGTGCTGGCTCGGGTTCGGGGACCGGACCGGACGCCACCCTGCGCGTCGACCTGCACGGCGCGGTGCGCAGCATCGACCTCGCCGTTCAGGTCGGGGTGGAGCGCTACGTGATGCTCTCGTCGATGGCCGCGGACGACCCGCGACGCGGTCCGGCGGCCATCACCCACTACCTCGCCGCCAAGCACGCGGCCGACCGGATCCTGGCGACCAGCGGCCTGGCGTGGACCAGCGTGCGCCCCGGCGGGCTCACCCATGAGCTCGGGTCCGACCACGTCGAGGTGGGAGTTCCCCGCCTGCAGCGGCGCGGCACCATCCCCCGTCAGGACGTCGCGGCGGTGCTCGCCGGCTGCCTGGTGCAGCCCGCCACCGTCGGTCGGGCCTTCGAGGTGCTGTCGGGACCGGTGCCCATCGGCGCGGCCCTGGCGGGGCTCGCCGACGCCCCTGCCGCGGGACACCGCTGAGCCCACCTCGGCCGGTGACGCACGCGGCGCCGGGACCATGGCGAAACCGTAGGGGTTGTGCTTTCATCGGGCGCCCCGCGGCCGATGGGCGAGCAAGCGGTGGTACCCATCCGCCCTGGCCACGGAGGTTGCAGCGTGTCCGGTATCGACGAGATCGTCGGTGAGTTCCTGATCGAGTCCTACGAGAACCTCGATCGCTACGACGCCGACCTGCTCGCTCTCGAGCAGGATCCGACCGATGCGGAGGTGCTCAGCAGCGTCTTCCGCACCATCCACACCATCAAGGGCACCTCGGGCTTCTTCGGCTTCGATCAGCTCGAGAAGCTCGCCCACGTGGGGGAGAACCTGCTCGGTCGGCTGCGTGAGGGCGAGCTGCCGCTGACCGAGGAGATCGCCAGCGCGCTGCTCGACACCGGCGACACGCTGCGCCGCATGCTCGGGGTGATCGAGGAGACCGGCGAGGAGGGCGACCTCGACGTCTCCGAGCTCGCGGAGCGCCTGACCCGGCTCTACGAGGGTGAGGCCCCCCCCGCCGACGCCGTGGCGGCCGACGAGCCGGTCGAGGTGGCTGACGAGCCGGTCACCGCCGAACACGAGGCCGCCGAGGTGGCTGACGAGCCGCCGGCCTTCGACGCCGAGGGCAACCCCATCGGCCGCATCGGCGACCTGCTCTCCGAGCGCGGCAAGGCCTCCCCGGAGGACATCGCCGCGGCTCTCGAGGCGCAGCAGAGCGGCGATGCGCGGCGTTTCGGCGAGATCCTGGTCAACAAGGGCGCGGCCGACCCCGAGGACGTCGAGGCCTACGTCGAGGAGCAGGCACGCTCCAGCGGCCGCTCGGTGTCCGACTCCTCGATCCGGGTGGACGTCGGGCTGCTCGACGAGCTGATGAACCTGGTCGGTGAGCTCGTGCTCGCCCGCAACCAGATCGTGCAGCTGGTCAACGACGAGCAGGACAGCCGGTACGCCGGTGCCTCCCAGCGGCTCAACCTGATCACCACCGAGCTGCAGGAAGGGGTCATGAAGACCCGGATGCAGCCGATCGGCAACGTCTGGAACAAGCTGCCGCGGGTCGTGCGCGACCTGTCGCTGGCGGTCGGCAAGCGCGTCGACCTCGAGATGGTCGGGCAGGAGACCGAGCTCGACAAGACGATCATCGAGGCGATCAAGGACCCGCTGACCCACCTGGTGCGCAACGCCGTGGACCACGGCATCGAGGCGCCCGAGGTGCGCGAGGCCGCCGGCAAGCCGGCGGTGGGCCAGCTCACCCTGCGCGCCTACCACGAGGGTGGCCAGGTCAACATCGAGCTCTCCGACGACGGCAAGGGCATCGATGCCGACGCGGTGCGTGACAAGGCGATCAAGCAGGGCGTGATCACCGCCGAGCAGGCCGCCCGCATGGTCGAGCGCGAGGTGCTCACGCTGATCTTCTCGGCCGGGGTCTCCACCGCCGCGCAGGTCACCAACGTCTCCGGGCGTGGCGTGGGCATGGACGTGGTGCGCACCAACATCGAGCGCATCGGCGGTTCGATCGACATCGCCACCGAGATCGGCCAGGGCACCACCATCAAGGTCAAGATCCCGCTGACGCTGGCGATCGTCCCGGCCCTGATCGTGTCCACCGCCGGTGACCGCTACGCGATCCCGCAGCTGAGTCTGATCGAGCTGGTCCGTCTCGAGGGCGAGCAGGCCCGCACCGGGATCGAGCGGGTCCACGGCTCGCCGGTCTACCGGCTGCGTGGCCGGCTGCTGCCGATCGTCGACCTGTCGCGTGAGCTCGAACGCCGCGGCGAGCACGACGAGGAGCGCGAGGTCGTCAACATCGTGGTCCTGCACGCCGACGGGCAGCAGTTCGGGCTGATCGTCGACGACATCCACGACACCGAGGAGATCGTGGTCAAGCCGCTGGGCTCGCACCTCAAGGACGCTGCGCTGTTCGCCGGGGCGACCATCATGGGCGATGGCCGGGTGGCGCTGATCCTCGACGTCATGGGCATCGCCGAGCGGGCCCGGGTCGTGTCCGAGACCCGCGAGCGCGCCGACAGCACCGAGCAGTTCGCGGCCAGCGACATCACCGTCACCGAGCGCAAGACCCTGCTGCTCGTCGAGGTCGGCGACGACCGTCGGGCTGCCATCGACCTCACCGAGGTCGAGCGGCTCGAGGAGTTCGACGTCTCCGCCGTCGAGTGGGGCAGTGGCCGGGAGGTGGTGCAGTACCGCGACGCGATCCTGCCGCTGATGCGCCTGGCCGACGCGCTGGGGGTGGGCGGCGGCTACCTCGAGGAAGGTTCGATGGACGTCGTCGTGCACACCATCGACGGCCACTCGGTGGGCCTGGTGGTCGGCAAGATCCTCGACATCGTCGAGCAGGAGATCCGCATCGACCACCTCGACGATCGGCCTGAGGTGCTCGGTTCGGTGGTGGTCCAGGGCCGGGTCACCGATGTGCTCGACACCCATGCGCTGGTGGGTGCGGGTGGCCAGGATTCGTTCGGCAGCTACGCGGGAGTGTGACGACGATGAGCACCGACACCAACGTCGCGGTGGAGACGCAGTTCTGCACCTTCCACCTCACCAACCTGATGTTCGGCATCGAGGTCGAACGGGTCCAGGAGGTGATCCGCGCCCAGCCGATGACCGGCGTCCCGCTGGCCAACCCGGTGGTCGAGGGCCTGATCAACCTGCGCGGACAGATCGTGACGGCCCTGGACCTGCGCCGGCGGCTCGAACTGCCGGCCCGTCCCGAGGACCTCGAGCCGACCAACATCGTGGTGCGCACCAGCGTCGGGCAGCTCAGCCTGCTCGTCGACCGCATCGGTGATGTCGTGGACGTGGATCAGGCCACCTTCGAGGGACCACCCGAGACGCTCGAGGGCGTGGCTCGCGAACTGATCACCGGGGCCTACAAGCTCGACGGCGCGTTGCTGCTCGTGCTCGACACCGAAGCGGCCGTTCGCCTGCCTGGCGTGGTCTGACCCGACCGCGGTCTGCAGCCTTCCCCGGCTCGGGTGCCCCACGGCCCGAGCCGGGTTCGTGCATGGCCAGCCGAGGTGACCTCCGGAGGGTGATCGCGGGTCGAAGGTCCCGCGAGGACGGGACCTCGACGTCTTGAGTCCTGTCCGGTCCCCGACGACAGGCAGGGCATTACGCACCGCGTGTTGGCCGTGTGGGGCCGTCCAGAGGACAGGGAAAGAAGACGCACATGTCGTTCAAGAGCTTCTCGATCAAGCGGCAGTTGGTGACGGGGTTCGCGGGGGTGGTGGTTGCCTTCGTGCTCGTGTTGGGGTTCGTGATCTGGTCGATGATGCAGATCAACGAGGCCAGTGACACGGTGACCAACCGCAACGATCAACTGGATCTGGCGGCGAACTCTTCGCGGCAGGCGCTGTACATGAACCGCACGCTGCTCAACGCGTTGGTGCATGAGGGGCAGGAGCCGTATCTGGGCACGGCGGTGGCCGACAACCAGGAGCGGGGTGCCACGCTGCGCTCGAACCTGGATGCCATCGACGGACTGCTGATCACCGAGGAGGGCCGGCGTCGCTACGAGCGGTACGCGGCGTCGTTCGATGCGGTGGATGTGGTCTGGGATCAGATGCTGACCGCGATGCAGCAGGGCGATCTGGCGGGGGCGTTGGAGCTCAACGACGACGTGCTGCCCCCGTTGCAGGCGGAGATGGCCGAAGCGGTCGACGAGATGATCGAACGCTACGAGGAGGCGGTGGCCGAGGCGACCACCCAGGCCCAGGACGTGTTCTCGCGCACCAGGCTGATCGTGATCGTGGCGGCGTTGGCGGTGGCGGTGGTGGCGATGCTGGCGGGGATGTGGATCGCGAAGTTCGTGTCGGGTCGGGTTGGTGACAACGCGGAGAAGGTGGAGTCCTCGGCGGTGGATGTGTCCGCGGCGGCGGATCAGGTGGCGGCGGTGGCGGAGGAGGCCTCGGCACAGTCCAATGCGGTGGCGGCGGCGGGTGAGCAGGTCAGTCACAACGTGTCGACGGTGGCTACGGCGGTGGAGGAGATGTCGGCCAGTGTGCG
>SKJO01000042.1 GCA_007121975.1 Nitriliruptoraceae bacterium
ACCGAGGTGCTGGACCTGCCCGAGGTGCCGTTCCTGCACGGAGGCGTGTCGCGCCCGGCCCGCGAGGCGATGGTCGACGCCTTCCAGCACGACGACGCGGCCCCACCGCTGCTGCTGATCTCGCTCAAGGCGGGCGGCACCGGGCTGAACCTGACCCGGGCCACCCACGTGCTGCACGTCGACCGGTGGTGGAACCCGGCGGTCGAGGACCAGGCCACCGACCGCGCCTACCGCATCGGCCAGCAGCGGGCGGTGCTGGTCCACAAGCTGGTCACCGCCGGCACGCTCGAGGAGCGGATCGCGGCGATGATCGACGACAAGCGGGCGCTGGCCGGCGCGGTGCTCGGCGAAGGCGAGGCGTGGCTCACCGAGCTCGACGACGACGCGCTGCGTGACCTGGTGGCGCTGCGCACCGACGAGGTGGCCGACCCCACGCAGGAGGAGGTGGCATGAGCGGCCCGCAGCGCTTCGGGCTGACCTGGTGGGGCCAGCGTTGGATCGAGGCGCTCGAGGCGCTCGGGGCGCTGTACGCCAACCGCCTGCCGCGGGGCCGGACCTACGCCCGCAAGGGCGCGGTCGAGCAGCTCGAGGTGCAGCCCGGAACCGTCACCGCCGCCGTGCAGGGCACCCGGGCCCGGCCCTACCGGGTGCGCCTCACCCTGCCGGTGTTCTCCGACGCCGAGTGGGACGCGATCGTGGGCTCGCTGGCCGCCCGCCTGCGCCATGCCGCCGAACTGCTCGACGGCCGCATGCCCGAGGACGTCGACGACGTGCTCGCCGAGCACGGCCTGTCGCTGTTCCCCACCGCCCGGGAGCTGACCACCCGCTGCAGCTGTCCGGACGTGGCCAACCCCTGCAAGCACGTCGCGGCGGTGCACTACGTGCTCGCGCAGAGCTTCGACGCCGATCCGTTCCTGCTGCCCACCCTCCGGGGCCGTGACCGCGCCACGCTGCTGGCCGCACTGCGCGCCGCCCGTGCCGGCAGCGACGAGGTCGAGGACGTCGAGGTGGCAGACGACGGGCCCCTGCCGCGTTCGGCCCTGATCGCCCGCGAGCTGTTCACGGCCGCCGGCGACCTGACCGCGGTGACCGTGCGTCCCCATCCGCCCGAGGACCCCGGTGCGGTGCTGCGTCGGTTGGGCCCTCCCCCGGAGCTCGAGGCCGCCGAACCGGCCCTGCAACAGCTGGTCCGCGACGCCGCGGAGCGCGCCTGGGACCTGCTCGACGGCGACGCCGACCCGGTGGCCAACGCGCTGCTGCGGCTGGGGAGGACGAGCGTGGCCCAGCTCGCGGAGCTCACCGGACGTTCACCCGACGAGGTCCGCTCGGAGCTGCGTCGGCTCCGCGAGGATGGCCGCGTCGAGGTCAGCGGCCGCGGTCGTGGCACGCGCTACCGCCTGGTGGAGTGAGCGCGGACGGCCGGCAGTCACGGCCGGCGGCTCAGCCCAGGATCGTGCGGACATCGCCGACGATCACGATCGTGAGCAGCACCACGGCGGCCACGATGAAGGCGGTGTAGGGCCAGCGGTGGCGGTAGTCGGCCATCCACACCCGCCGCAGGCTGGTGACCGCCAGCACGATCGCCACCGACGACAGCGCCAGCGACAGCGGCGCGGCCAGCACGCCCGCCCACCCGATGAGCGGGACCACCAGCGGGATCACCGCGTAGGTCAGCACGCAGCGCACCGCCGAGAGCACCAGCGATCCGCGCAGCTCGAACATCGCACGCGGGGAGGCGTCCTGGATCAGCAGCGCCTGGCGGACGATCCGGTCCAGCGGGGAGCGCACGGGCGGCGCCGACGGCGGTGCCGCGGCGGCGGCGGCGAGGTCGATCGCATCGGACGAGGAGGGCATGGGGACGGGCTTCCTCCCGGGGTCGCCGGCCGTGCTCCGTGATGTCTTCGAGGGTACCGGCGCCGCGCGGCGTGCCCGTACTCCGCGCCGCCTAGGATCCGGGGCCTGCGCCGATGCCGCGATCGCCGCGCACGACCGGAGCCGCCGTGGCCACCACGCCTGAACCCACCACCCGGGTACGCCGTATCCCCGAACTGCAGCGCCACGACCGGCGCGAACTGGACGCGGTGCTCGACGCCGGCCTGGTCGCGCACGTGGGCATCGTCGACGACGCGCAGCCCTACGTGCTGCCCCTGGCCTACGTGCGCGACGGTGACCGGCTGCTGCTGCACGGCTCCACCGGCAGCCGGCTGCTGCGCGCACTGGCCGCCGGAGCTCCGACGTGCGCGACGGTAACCCTGCTCGATGGCCTGGTGGTGGCCCGCTCGGCCTTCGAGTCCTCGATGCAGTACCGCTGCGCGATGGTCTTCGGCCGCTGCACCCCCGTCGAGGACGCCGAGGTGGCGCTGGGCCGGTTCACCGACGGGCTGCTACCCGCACGCACCTCGGAGGTGCGTCCCAGCCGCCCCAAGGAGGTGGCCGCCACCCTGATCCTCGAGCTGCCCCTGGACCACTGGTCGGTGAAGGTCAGCGACGACGATCCCGAGGATCCCGACGAGGACCTGGCGGGCGATGCCTGGGCGGGTGTGCTCCCGATCGAGACCCGCTACGGCCTTCCCCGACCCGCCGGCGACCTGCGCGCGGGAATCGGCGTCCCGGCCTCGGTCCGACAGCTCGAGGGACAGTCGATCACCCCGCCGGGAGCCGGCGGGGGCTAGCGGGCACGTCAGCGCACCGAGTCGACCGGCGGCGGCGGGGTCGGCGACAGGGCGGCGCCGAGGTGGCGGGCCCAGGCCAGCGCATCGACCTGGATCCGGGCGAGATCGGCGGGGCTCAGCCCCAGCGACACGCCACCCGAGACCACGCCGTTCCAGTCGGCGCGCTCGGCGGACAGGGCGATGTCGAGCACCGCCCGTAGCTCGCCGCGCTTGCCGCTGAGCGCCGCCGCGACCTCCTCGCTGACCGGCAACTCGGAGAGCACCTCTGGCTCGAGCACCCCGTCGTGGCCGAGCGCCGAGAACATCCCCAGGCTGAAGGCATCGAGCTGCCGTGACGAACCGATCGCCTCCTGCAGCGACTCGCAGTGCCGGGCCCGGACCGCGGCCAGGGTCGCCATCTCGGGGTGGCTGTCGCGCACCGCCGAGGACAGCACCAGCAGGCGCACCCAGCGCCGCACGGCCCGGTCACCGAGCATCAGCAGCCCGTCGCGGATCGACTTGACCTCCCGCCAGCGCAGCCCCGGCCGGGTCACCAGCCGCAGGAAACGGTCGGCCAGGGTGACGTCCTGTCGGATGAGGGTCTCGACCTGATCGAGGTCGAAGGGCTCGGCGCTGCAGGCCTGCAGCAGCGACAGGTGGGTCGGCGACAAGCCGACCGGCCGCACGGTGCGCACGGTACGCGGGCGGGTGAAGAAGAAGCCCTGGACGAGCGAGGCCCCGGCTGCCACGGTGCGATCGAACAGCGCCGGTGACTCGACCCGGCCGGCCACGACCGTGACCTTGCGGGCGACCAACTCGCGGATCAGGCGCAGCGCCGGCACGGTGCCACTGGCGATCAGATCCACCTTGACGAGGTCGACGTCGTCGACCAGCACCAGGCGCGGATCGTCGGGGACCACGTCGTCGAGCAGGACTCGGAACCCTGCCTCACGGTGCTGGCGCAGCGAGTGGCGCGAAGGCACCACCTCGTCGCCCAGCCGGGGCAGTTCGAGCACCAGGCCCTCGGTCGGCAGGTCGAGCAGCTCACCGGACTCGAAGGCATCGATGGGCACGTTGATGTGCGCATCCTCGTCGTCGTCCACCAGATGCTCACGCCAGCCGAGCACGCCGTCGACGAGCACCGCCGCGGTGGCGCGGGCGTCGCCGGCTGACGAGTCGTCGGTCTCGCCGGCGACGTCACGGTGCAGCAGCTCGTAGGCCACGACGGTGAGGCTTCGATCCAGGATCGGTTGCCGCGTGATCAGGACCTCGCCGAGCAGACCCTCGGTGCCCCCGTCGCGGTGCCGTGCCATCCGGTGCTCCAACGCCTCGTGTGGGGACGGATACGTCCTCACCTGCCGTGCCGGCCATCCTAGGCGCTGGTGCAGCAACGGGCCGCCCGGCACCCAGGTGGGACCACCGGCGGGCGATGCCCCTCGTCGCTCAGCGACCCCCGTCCTGGTCGTCCTCGGCCGGGTCCTTGCCCGCCGGGTCCTTGCCCGCCGGGTCGTCACCGGGGCTCGTAGGTGGCTGCTTCTCCACCGGGTCGACCCGGTCGCAAGGTTCGACCTCGCGCAGATCCTCGATGACGGCGGCCAGGATGGCCGCGGTCGGGACGGCGAGGAAAGCTCCGAGGATGCCGAGCAGCAGCGACCCTGCGGTGATCGACAGCACGATGACCAGCGGATGCAGCGCGATGACGTGGCCGAGGATCAACGGCTCGAGGACGTTGCTCTCCAGTTGCTGCACCGCGATCACGAGGCCGAGCACGATCAACCCCGTGGTCAGGCCGGCGTCGGCCAGCGCGACCAGGACGGCGAGTGTGCCGGTGGCGATCGCCCCGACGATGGGGAACAACCCACCGAAGAAGATCAGCACGGCCAGCGGCAGGGCGAGCGGCACCCCGAGCAGCACCAGACCCAGCCCGATCAGTACCGCGTCGACCAGGGCGACGAGCAACTGACCGCGGAAGTACTGACCAAGCGTGCGCCAGGAGCTGCGCAGCAGCTTCGTGGCTCGTGGGCGGATGGAGTTCGGCAATGTGGTCACGATGCCGCGGCGGAGCCGATCCCCGTCCTTCAGGTAGAAGAAGAGCGAGACCAGCAGCACCAGACTGGTGACCACCAACTCGAGCGCGCCGACGGCCGCGTCCGTGACCCGGCCGGTCGCGTCGGCGTCGGCGAACTGCTCGCCGGCCATCGCGATGACGTCCTCGAGCCCGTCGATCTCGAGATCGAGCGGGCCGCTGCGCAGCAGGGAGAGGGCATCCTGCAACCCCTCGCCGGCCGACTCGATGAGCGTCGGTATCTCGGCCATCACCAGGGGGACCATCGCGCCGATCACCGCCCCGATCAGCGCAAGCCCGGCTACCAGCGTCAGCAGGGCCGCGACGGCAGCGGGAACTCCGTGGCCGCGCAGCCACCGTGCAACCGGCTCGAGCAACGTGGCCGGAAACAGGGCGAGCACGGTCGCCGCCAGCACGAGGCTGACCTGCGAGGCGGCGAACCCCAGCGCCACCGCCACCAGCGCGATGCCGAGCAGGGCCCATGCGATGCTGCCTGCGGACCGCAGGCGGTCTGCGCCACTCATGGGTCGGTCGCTGATCGTGCGTTCCTCTCCACCGCCTCGACGTGCGTCCGGAGCAACGGGGTCTGGCCGGACGCACACCGAGCCTACGGGCCCACAGGTGCCCAACAGGGCGCGTCACCCGCCCGATCTGCCGAGTACTCCGTCGAGTCGTGTGCATGCAGCGACCGTGCACGCCCGAGCCGCCCGCGTGCGTCGGCGCTCACACCGGTCCGGACTGCCCTCGGCACCACCTCCAGTTCAACCTGACGGTGACCTG
>SKJO01000397.1 GCA_007121975.1 Nitriliruptoraceae bacterium
CCTGGTGCTGGTCCTGGTTCTGGCCCCGCTCGCCGCCGGGTGCGGACAGATCGGTGCCTCCACCACCCGCATCGACGCCGCCGAGGCCGAGGTCGACGCCCTGATCGACGAGTTGGTGGCCGAGCTGGACGTCGAGGTGGTCGACGATCGACCCTTCGGCGTCCGGGAGCGCTGCGAGCAGGCGGGGCTCGGGCCCGGGCTCTCCAACACCCGGTCGCTGCGTACGACGATGTCGGCGGCCGACGACGCGGTGCAGCGCGTGTCGGCGGTGCTGACCGGGGCGGGGTACGGCATCGACCGCGGGGACCGTGGCGAGGGGGTGTTCGCGCGTCGCGACGGCATCCGGATCGCGGTGCTGTTCGACCCGCCCCGGGATCGCACCGAGATCGACGCCAACACCGGCTGCCGTCCCGCGCCGGCGGGCTGACCCGGCCGTGCCCGGCCCACGCCCCGGGCGCCAAGGGCTCTGACGCCCTGCCGCGGCAGCGGCCATGTGCGGCGATCGCCTGCACCTGCGCGCTCAGCGATGTTCGCCCGGAGTGACGGGGCCCGCCCAGCGATGCGGCGTACCTAGCCGGTCATGGCTGTCCGGTTGCGTACGCCGCATCCCCCACCCTGGACCATGCGGCGTACCCAACCGGTCATGGCTGTCCGGTTGCGTACGCCGCATCCGTGGGCACGGCGTGGCCCGCCCCCGACGGCACGCGTAGCGCGCGTCGGTTCCGCAGCAACGCACAGAGGGACGTCCGCGGCGGCGCGCCACGACAGCACGGCACGCGGCCTACTTCAGGTGCCGGCCGCGCTCGGCGTAGCGCTTGCGACGGAACACGTCGGTGCGCGCCGAAGCGACGCGATCGAGCACGAGCAGGCCATCGAGATGGTCGAGCTCGTGCTGGAAGGCGCGGGCCTCGAAGCCCTCGGCCTCGATGACGCGCACCTGATCGTCGGGGGTCGTTCCCCGCACCACCACGGAGGTCGCCCGCCGCACGTCGCAGGTGTAGTCGGGGACCGACATGCAGCCCTCGCGCTTGATCTCGGAACCCTCGGCCAGCACCAGCTCCGGATCGAACAGCACCACCAGCCCGTGGTTGCCGGGCGGGGGCTTCTTCATCACCGAGACGTCGAGGCAGAACGCCCGGGACGCCACTCCCAACTGGGGGGCGGCCAGGCCGATGCAGCCCGGCGAGTCGTACATCGTGTCGACGAGGTCGGTCGCCAGCTGGCGCTCGCGTGCTCCGATGGAGCCCACGGGACCGGCCAGGCCCTTGAGCACCCGTGCCGGGTAGGTGACGACGCGCTTGACGCTCACCTAGTAGGTCTCCGCTTCGATGGTGCGCAGTGTGTGGTCGACCCCGAGCCCCGCGCACACCTCGGACAGCCGATCGGCGAGCTGCGGCTCGTCGGCAGCCACCACCTCGATGACCATCGCGTAGACCGGATCCTCGGTGCCGATGACCTGGGTCTCGAGATCGGTGATGTTGGCCCCGAGCTCGGCGATCGCTCCGGTGACGCCGGCCACGATCCCGGGCCGGTCCGCGCCGTAGACGCTGAGCAGGTGGGTGGGCTCGACCCGGGAGCGGATGCCCGAGGCGGGGCTGACCGAGATCGTCAGCCCGAGGTCGGTGGTCGCCTCCTCCAGCGCCGCGCGCAGTGCGGCCGGGTCGTCCTCGGTCTCGACCAGCAGCACGATCGCGAAGTGGCCGCCGAGGATCGTCATCGCCGAATCCTCGAGGTTGCCTCCGCGGTCGTGCAGGACGCGGGTGACGGTGGCGACGATCCCGGGACGGTCGGCGCCGACGGCGGTGACGGCGAGGTCGGGCACAGCAGCCTCCTTGGCGACGGTCGGCAGGCTACTGCCCGGACCGGGCAGGCCCTAGGTGTCGGCACCGCCGGCCAGCCGGCGGCCGCGCTCGATGACCGCCGAGCGGCGGGCGGCCACCGCCGCCGGGTCCACGGCGACGGCGCGTCCGATCCGCCGTTCCTCGGCCAGCGCCTCGGCCAGGGGCAGGCCGTCGAGCGCCCGGGAGGTGGACATGACGCTACGCAGCACCTCGGCGTCGGTGCCGGCGATCGCCTCGCCGACGGCCACGGCGGCGTCGTGCAGCTGCGCATGGGGGACGACCTGGTTGACCAGGCCCATGGCCCGCGCCTCGTCGGCCGGGACGAAGCGGCCGGTCAGCGACATGCCCAGGGCCTCGCGCCGGCCGACCTGACGCGGCAGCAGGACGGTCATCCCGCCGGAGGGCACGATGCCGACGCGTGCGTGGGTGTCGGCGAAGGTGGCCCGCTCCGAGGCGATCGCCAGGTCGCAGCACAGCACCAGCTCGAGCCCGCCGGTCACCGCCGGGCCGTTGACCGCGGCGATGGTGGGGGTGCCCAGCTCCTGCAGGGTGCGCCACGGGTCGGCGTCGAGCTGCTCGACGCGCTCGAGGACGAGCTCGCCGGCGCTGACCGATCCGAGGTCCAGGCCGGCGCAGAAGGCGGGGTCGGCGCCGGTGAGGACCACCGCACGGACCTCGGCGTCGTCGTCGGCGGCGCGCAGCGCGGCGACCAGGGCCTGCATCGTGGCCAGGTCCAGTGCGTTGCGCCGATCGGGCGCATCGAGTCGCAGGAGCGTGGTCGTGCCCAGGTGCTCGACGGTCAGGCGGGACATGGATGGCTCCGGGGTCGGGGGTGAGGCGGGGTACGGGCTGGCGGCATGGTCATCGCGGGCGGACCGTAGCGCTCAGCGGGTCCAGCGCTCGTCAGCCGTGAAGCTGACCGTGACGAGCAGGTCGTGGGGCAGGGCGTCGAAGCGATCGGCCAGCTCGGCGCGCACCCCGTCGAAGCCCTCCAGGCCGTCCACGTCCGTGGCGTCGCCCGCCAGCAGCACGATGGTGACGTCGTAGCGCTCCCCGAAGCTCGCAACCCGGCAGCTCGAGCCGGCGAAGCCGTGCCGGGCGGCGACCTCGTCGACCACGGCCGCCAGCTGCTGCTGCACCTCGAGGTCCGGGGCGGCGGCCAGCGCCCCGCGCAGTCCCGTGCGGATCAGGCGCACCGGCAGGGCCAGGAACAGCGCCGAGAGCACCGCCACCATCAGCGGATCGACGTAGGCCGCGAGGTCGCCGCGGCCGCGGGCCTCGAGCAGCAACGCCCCCAGGAACCCCACCAGCACGGCGGCGCTCAGCGCGGTGTCGAGCAGCCACTGGGAGACCTCGGCGCCCAGCAGCTCGGAGTGCGCCCTGCGGTTGCCGCGCCGCAGCAGCAGGGCCACCCCGGCACAGCCGAGGGTGGCGAGCGCGGCGTAGAGGGCCGCGGCACCCACCGCGACCTCCCGGCCCCCGGCCAGCAGATCCAGGATCGCGCCGGCCAGGGCGTAGATGGACAGTGCGCCGATCGCGATCCCCTTGACCACGATGACCAGCGAGCCCATCGCATCCCGGCCGTAGGGGTAGTCGGCGTCCGGCCCCCGCTGGACCGCGCGGTAGGCCGCCAGCGACAGGGCCGACAGCCCCACGCTGATGCTCGAGTACATCCCGTCGAACAGGATCATCTTGGAGCCGGCCAGCATCCCCCAGCCGATCGCCACCAGCGCGAAGGCCCCGGCGCCGAGCACCGACCAGCGCAGCAGCCGGTCGGTGTCCATGGCGGTGGGGGCAGCATGCCCGGCGGGGCGGTCGGCCGTGCGCTCGGTGGTCAACAGGGTGGCTCCTGGATCGCGTCGGATCGTAGGCCGGCGCGGTAGCGTGCCCGTCCCGATGCGGCCGCCGGTCGTCTGCCGCCCCGGCCGTGCTCGAGGAGCCGCTGCTGAGCTCGCCGCCCGGATCGCCACTCACCGTCCGGCCCCGGCCGGGGACCGGGCCACGGCTGCTCGCGCTGCTGGCGCTGGTCGGCCTGGTGGCCGCCACGGCGCTCGTCGGGCTGCGCGCGGCCTCGGTGCTCGCAGGCCCGGGGTCGCAACCGGACGGAATCGAGCCGCCGCCGGGCGTTCCCGCCGACGCCGAGGTGGCGCTCGTCGATCGGATCGTCGACGGGGACACGCTGCGGGTGGTGGCCGCGCCGGGCACGCAGGACCCGGGGGGCAGCATGCGCGTGCGGCTGCTCAACATCGACGCCCCCGAGCTCGCCCGCGACGGACGGCCCGAGGAGTGCCTGGCGCGGGAGGCGACCCAGCTGCTGGCGTCGTGGCTCGCACCCGGCGACCGGGTCTGGCTCGCCGCCGACCTCGAGGACCGCGACCACTACGACCGCCTGCTGCGTGCGGCGTGGACTGACGACGGCTGGTTCGTCAACGAGCACCTCGCCAGGGCCGGCCTGGCCGAAGCCCTGCTCGTCGCCCCCAACGACCGGTTCCACGCCGAGGTGGTGGCCGCCGAGCGCGCGGCGCGTGACGACGCGCTCGGGATCTGGGGGGCGGCCTGCGCCGGGTGAGCCCCCGCGTGACCGGGCACGGTCGGCTCACGCCACGCCGACCACCAGCCACCAGCCCAGGCCGGCCGCGGCCAGCGCCGCCAGCGACTCGGCCAGCAGGTGGGCGATCGCGGCGGCGCTCCCGGCGCGCTCGCGCAACTGGAGGGTCTCGACCATCGCGGTGGAGAAGGTCGTGTACGCACCGAGGAAGCCGCCGGCCACCACCCGTCCGAGCGCTGCCGGCAGCAGCGCCTCGGTCACCAGCCCCGTGACCACGCCGGCCGCCAGCGCCCCACTGACGTTGACCAGCACCGTTCCCCAGGGCAGACGCGTGCCCAGCCGCTGCATGGCCGTCTGGGAGATCAGGAAGCGGGCCACCGCCCCCAGCGCGCCCGCCGCCGCGATCGCCAGCCAGCTCATGGGTCGCCGCCGGGATCTGCTGAGCGCGCCCCCGCAGCCTGCGGGGTCAGGCGGCGGCCGAGCGACATCCCCGCAGCGGCGGCCAGCAGCCCGCCGACCAGCGTCACCGCGAGGTAGCCGCCGGCGAGCCAACGGGCTCCGACCTCGAGGAGCACGACGAGTTCCACCGAGTGGGTGCTGTAGGTCGTGAAGGAGCCCAGCACGCCGGTGCCCACCAGCAGCCGTACGGTGGAGTCGGCGACCGACCGACGCCCGAGCACGGTCAGCAGCACCGCGAGCAGGAACGCCCCGGTCAGGTTCTCGAGGAGGGTCACCACGGGCAGCTCACCCGGGCTCAACGGCCGTGCTTCGGCCAGGGCCACCCGTGCCACGGCACCCACGGCGCCGCCAACGGCGACGAGCGCGACGTGGCGGGGACGGGCGGGGAGCACCGGCACCTCGGCTCCGGGATCGCGGCGGGAAGCGGCAGCACGGGGCAGCACGGGCTCGACCCTACCGCCGAGCTCGGGGCGCCTCCCGGACTTGACGTCGGCGGCCGGGTTCGTCATCCTTCGCGCCGACAACCAAGGCAGGATCCCGTTAGGCGAGGCTCCTGCACGCGTACGAGTTCGCTACCCGGCAACGTCGAGAGACGCCGACGGGTGAGCAGGTCGGGTCGGATCAAGGCCCCACCTAACG
>SKJO01000271.1 GCA_007121975.1 Nitriliruptoraceae bacterium
CTCGCGCAGCGCCAGAGCGAGGATGGGGCGGAAGGCCACCTCGACACCGACGGTCCCGGTGGCAGCCGGGTCGTTGCTGGCGGTCACGGCACCAGGTGTGGCAACGGCACCGGACCCCCCGACGGCCGCCACGGCGATCGCAGCTGCGATCAGCAGCACCATCGTCGACCGCCACCGGCTGGCTCGGGGCCAGCGGGCGGCGCGTCGCGAACCCGCGCCGGACCGGCTGAGCGCGTGCTGATCCCGTGCAACGCGACCATCGAGGTAGCGGCGCCCCATCAACCCTGCTCCTGACCGCGGCGCGTGTGCTCGCCGAGCACAGCAAACACCCTCAACCGGCATACCACCGACGCTAGTCACCCCGTCGGACTCAAGGCGGACCGGCCCGCTGCCGAAATCCGAGAACACGGGGAGGACGACGAGATGAACATCGTTGGAGAAGCGTGGGGCGGGACAGCAGCTCCGGACCAGGGCCGGTTGACCAGGGGGCGGCGAAGGATCCCGGCGTTGGTGACGCTGCTGGCCCTGCTCGTGGGGGCATCAGTGACCCCGTTGGCGGGTACGGCGGCGCAGGCGCTCACGGCACGTGAGCGGACCGCCGACGAGCGTCTGCTCGAGCAGCGACTGTTCGAGCATCACCTCACCGCACGCTCGGACCCCGGCACCTACGGACACGGCGTGATGGACCCACAGCCGCCACTTCGCTGGGCGGACGACGTCGCCGTCGTCGCGCGGGCCTGGTCAGACGAGATGGCCCGTACGCGGGTGTTCGAGCACAACCCACACTTCTCCTCCCAGACCTGCTGCTGGCGGCGGATCGGGGAGAACATCGTGATGGGCGGTCCCGGGTACCTCGACGCCTTCACCGTCGAGGAGGTCGCCGACCGCTTCATGCAGTTGTGGATGGACTCCGACGGTCACCGGCGGAACCTGATGGGCAGCTCCCACGAGCACATCGCGCTCGGTGCCTCCATCGCCTCCGACGGAGCGGTGTACGTGACCGCGGTGCTGCGAAGCCCGACCCGCGACGCACCGCCCTGCTCGCCGACCTATCCGGTGCTGGCAGGCAGCGAGCAGACGCTCCCCAGCGACCCAGAGCCTGAGCCCGAACGTCAGCCGGAGCCAGAGCCTGAGCCGGAACGTCAGCCGGAGCCAGAGCCTGAGCCGGAACGTCAGCCGGAGCCGGAGCCTGAGCCGGAACGTGAGCCGGGTCCCGAGCCGGGTCCCGAGCCGGATCTCGAACCGGATCTCGAACCAGAGCCCGCATCCGACCCGGAGGACGAGCGCGATCCCGAACCGCATCCGGTGTTCTCCGACATCATCGGGTCCACCCATGCTGCTGCGATCCTGGCGGTGATCGACGCGGGTATCGCCAACGGCTACCCCGACGGCACCTACCGCCCCGACCACCCCGTCACCCGCGGGCAGATGGCCACCTTCCTGAGCAACGCGCTGGACCTCGAGCCCTCCGCCCCCGCCTTCCACGACGCCATCGGCACCACCCACGCCCCCGCCATCGGCGCGATCACCGCCGAGGGCATCGCCGGTGGCTACCTCGACGGCACCTACCGCCCCGACCACCCCGTCACCCGCGGGCAGATGGCCACCTTCCTGAGCAACGCGCTGGACCTCGCCCCGTCCTGAACCGCCGCGGTGGCACGGGCTACGGTGGCCGGGTCACGACCAGGGCCACCCCATGACCTCGCAGCGCTTCACCTTCGCCTTCGAACCCCGCTTCCGCCGCCTGCTGGGCGTGATCGGCGTGCGCCCGGACACCGCCTGGGTCACGATCGACGACACGTGGTTCACCGCACGCTTCGGCCGCTTCCGGGTCCGCACGCCGGTCGCCAACCTCGCGGACGTGATGATCACCCGCGACTACCGCTGGTACACGGCCATCGGGCCGCGAGGTTCGTTCGCCGATCGCGGCGCGACCTTCGGAACCACCACCCGCGCGGGCGTGTGCGTGTGCTTCCACGAGCCGGTCACCGCGCTCGCCGGCCGGCTGGTGCGCCACCCGGGCCTGACCCTCACCGTCGAGGATCCCGAGGCGCTGGCCGCCGCCATCCAGGCACGCATCGACGCCGCGACGACCGACGACGGGGCCGAGACGTGACCCGCGAGGCCGACCGCCTGCGGCTGGCGACGGTGAGCGGCCGCGCGCTGGACGGCACCCCGCGCGAGCTCCCGGCCGAGCTCCCCGCGATCCTCACTTTGGTGATTGTCGCGTTCCGCCAGCGTCAGCAGCGCGACGTGGACCGCTGGATCGACCTCGCGGTCGACCTTGGCATGGCGGGTACACCGCTCGGGGCGCACGAGCCGCTCGAGCAGGCCGTGATCGAGGTTCCCGTGCTCGGCCGGCGCTACCTCGGCGCCCGACGGCTCATCGACGGGGGCATGGCCACGAGCATCGCCGACCCGGAGGTGCTCGCGCGCACCATCACCGTCTACACCGACCCGGGCCGGTTCCGCCGACGGTGCGGGATCACGACCGCCGAGCAGGTCACCGCCCTGCTGACCGCCCGGGACGGCACGGTGCGCTGGTCGGCGACCGGTCCGCCCGGCTCCGACGCGCGTGGGTCGCTCGCCGCGGCGCTGGAGGCCGGCGCGTCGGACCCCGGGCACGGTTGAGCGCCGGGCTCCACCCGCACCGCCTGCCAGCCATGCCGGCAGCCAGCCATGCGGGCAGCCCGCCATGCTCAGTCAGCCATGCGGGCAGCCAGCCATGCTCAGTCAGCACCGAGGAGCACCGGGGCGAGTTCGTCGATCAGCTCCCGCACGGTGGTGGCCATCACCTGGTAGTGAGCGTCGGACCTACCGTAGGGGTCGGCGATGTCCTCGGGTCCCGCCGACGTCGAGGTGGCGTCCCGGGCGTCGGCACGCCGGGTGGTGGCGTCCCGGGCCGTCGCGCGCGGTGCCGGCGCACGCTGAGCATCGGCGCGCCGCACCACCTCGAGCACGCGGTCATCGGCGGCGTCGGGCAGGCCATCCGGGTCGATCCCGCCGACCAGGCGGGCGAGCTCGCGCAGGGTGAAGCAGCGGGCAGCGAGGCTGGCGTCAGCCGTGACCAGCAGATCTCGGTGCTGCTCGGTCATGGTCAGCAGGATCGTGCGCTCGTCGTCGAGGTCGTCGTCCACGGGCCGGGAACGGTGTTCCTCGAGGTCCAGTCCGAGGTCACGGGCGATCGCGGCCGAGGGTCCGGCCGCCTCGTCACCGTGGCGGGCGTGTACCCCGGCGCTGTCCACGCCGACCCGTGCCGCGGCGCCCCGCGCACGGACCTCGGCGGCGAGCATCGCGGCAGCCAACGGGCTGCGACAGATGTTTGCCGTGCACACCACGACCAGTCGTACCGCCATCCGGGACCTCCCTCCGTGGCGCTCTTGGCGCCAAGCGCACGCCAACCGGCCGGCGATCGCCGTCGCGGACCACGGCCGCTGCACACCGTCGCGGACCACGGCCGCTCCACGCTACCGCGGCCCGACCGCGGCCCGAGGGCAGGCCGCCCGAGGCCGGCGGGACCCCCGACCCTGGTCGAACGACCGACGGTCAGGGAGGCTGATCCCGATACCCCACGACCCGTCCGGAGCCACCACGATGCCCGCCGCCGACCCGCCTGTCGCCCCAGCACAGCCCGCCGCCGGCCTGGCCCGACCCCCGGAGGTCACCGCACGGCACGGCACGGCGCTCGCCGCGACCTCGGTCGCCCTCCTGGCGGCGCTCGGGCTGATGGGTCTGGTGTTCAGCTCCTCGCCGCCGCCGCGGCTCGACGGCCACCTCGACGTCCTGCTCGACGGCTTCGTGCGCTACCGCTGGGGGTTCGTCGGTGCCGCGCTGATCGCACCGACGTTCGTCGCGCTGCTGCTACTGCTGCTGCATGTGGCCGGGGTACCGACCAGCAGCGCCCGACGGTCGGTGGGCACCACCCTGCTCGGCGGCTACGCGGCGATCGCCACCCTGGTGTACACGTCCCAGTTCACCATCCTGCCCCGACTGCTGGCACGCGATCCGGAACTGGCCACGTGGTGGTACCTGCACGATGTGGACTCGATCCCCTACGCGCTGGACCTGGCCGGCTATGCGCTGCTCGGGATCGCCGCGATCCTGCTGGCCAGCACCCTGATCGGTCGGGCACGGCGGCTGACGGCGATCGGTTGGCTGCTGATCGTGATGGGCGTGCTGTCGCTGGCGGCGCTGGGCCTGCACGGCGCCGGAGCCGATACGGCCGCGAGCATTGCCACGGCGAGCAGCGGGGCGTGCACCCTGCCCATCGCCGTGCTGGGCATCTTGGAGGGCCGTGCGGTGCGACGGCGGGTTGCACCGGGCGGCTGACCCGACGGGCGGCTGAGCCGACGGGCGGCTGACCCGACGGGCAGCGGTCCCTTCCTGCCGGACCCGGCGTGATCCCGCTTCGCGGCCGGGCGGTCCTGCGGCGCGGCCGGACGGTCCCGCGGCGCGGCCGGGCGGAGCCTCACCCCGCGCTCTGCGATGTGGCGTACCCAACCGGACGCTCATGACCGGATGCGTACGCCGCATCCTCCACGCTGGACCATGCGGCGTACCCAACCGGACGCTCATGACCGGATGCGTACGCCGCATCCCCAGCAGCCCCCCAGGCATCCCCGCCATCGACGCCCAGCGCGCATCAACGCGCAACTCACGCGCGTCCGCGCGTCCCCGATAACGCTCCGGAGCGCCCGTCGCCCGGCGAGTCCGTCCAGCGCGCGCAGAAGCGCTTCCGCGGCAGCGACTTGGCGCGCTCAGTGCGCAGGTCGTGCGCTGAAAGCACGTCACGAACCTGTCCACCCCGCCGACCGCGTCGCTGACTCTCCGCTGGTGCGCCTGCCGATCCGCTGGTGCGCCTGCCGGCCCGGCTGCCGAACCTGATGGGGGTTCGGCAGCCGTCGCTGTCGCCGACCACCGGTCCGCACCACGCGCCGGCCCCTACGCTGGACCGACCGAGCGCCGCGGACCTGCGCCGGCGTCCCACCCTTCGATGACGAGAGCGCCGATGAACGCCTGGCACGACCACCTCGCCCTGCTCGACGAGCGCACGTCGGGCTGGACCTGCCGGCAGCGCATCGAGCAGGTGCTGGCCGGCGAGCCCGTCGCGCACGCCGTGACGATGGTCGCCCGCGACGTGTGCGACGAGGGCCACGTGCACACCGACGTCACGTTGGGCCTGCTGACCGCCACCCGGCTGGTGCACGCGGTCGCGGGTGACGCCCACCACGTCACCGACGAGCACGAGCTCGGCCTGCAGTGCACGGTCTCCTCGGTGCCGCTGACCGCGATCAGCGAGGTGTCGGTGCTCTGCCTCGACCAGGACGGGCACCCGGCCACCGAGGTCCGGGTGTCACGGGCCGGCGGGGCGTGGCAGGCGATGGGCGACCTGCATGACTGCGGCGACCCGCACTGCGACATCCCGCCCGGCTCGATCCAGCTCGAAGCGCAGAGCGAAGGGGTGGTGCTCGTCGCCAGCGGAGAGC
>SKJO01000513.1 GCA_007121975.1 Nitriliruptoraceae bacterium
CGCTGGTGGGACTGCGCGGGGTCGGCACCGTGAGCCCCATCGAGAGCGTCGTGCTGCGGGAGGGCAACCGCCTGCTCGCCCCCGTGATGGTGATCGCGTCCGTGTGGCTGCTGCTCCGCGGCCACGACGCCGTCGGTGGCGGGTTCATCGGCGGACTCACCGCCGGTTCCGCCGCCGTGCTGCTCTACCTCAGCCAGGGGCACGGCCGGATCTGGAACAGCCCGCTGCTACGCATCATCCCGCTGATCGGCGGTGGCCTGCTGATCGCCGTCGGCTACGGGCTGACGGGGCTGGCGCTCACCGGCTCGTTCCTGGCCGGCGGCAAGGTGGAGCTGCCGGGCGGGTTCGAGGTCGCGCCGTCGCTGATCTTCGACGTCGGCGTGTACCTGCTGGTCATCGGGATGGTGGTGACCATCCTGCGCCACCTCGGCCAGGGCCTCCCCGAGGACACGCCGGCCCGTGGCCGCGGCGGCACCCTGCTGCCCGACGACGCGGAGGTTGCCCAGTGAGCGCCGCCATCATCGTCGGGCTGCTCGCTGCCGGCGGGACCTACCTCATCCTGCAGCGCGGGATCGTGCGCATGGCGCTGGGGTTCGTGCTCCTCGGCCACGCCGCCACGACCTTGCTCACCGCCGCCGGAGGGCTCGGCAACCGCGTGGCCCCGTTCGCCGGCGCCGAAGGTGCACTGGCTGACCCCCTCCCCCAGGCGTTCGCGCTCACCGCCATCGTCATCTCCTTCGGCATCACCGCGTTCCTGCTCGGGCTCGCGTTCCACAGCCGTGACGCGCTCGGGGACGACGACGTCGAGGACCCGGTCGGCGACGCCGACGACCCGGCCGCGGACCCCGTCGAACCCGGGGAGGGTGAACGATGAACGCCCTGCTCGCCGCCCCCTTCGCCGTCCCGCTCACCGGCGCGGCGCTGGGCATCCTGCTGCGCCACCACCGGTCCGTCCAGCGGGTGGTCACCGCCACCTCGCTGCTGCTGGTGCTGGCCGCCGCGGTGACGCTGGTGGCCGCCACCGGGGACGGCGAGGTGGTAGCCACCCGGGTGGGCGACTGGCCGGCCGGGCTCGCGATCGTGCTGGCAGCGGACGGGCTGACGGCGCTGCTGCTGGTCATCACCTCGGCGATGGCCGCGATCAGCGTCGCCTTCGCCCGCACCCGCGGCGAAGACCACCACGAACTGTTCCACCCCCTGGTCCTGACCCTGGTCACCGGGGTCTTCCTCGCGCTGACCACGGCCGACCTGTTCAACCTGTTCGTCGCCTTCGAGGTGATGTTGATCGCGTCGTACGTGCTGCTGACGTTGCGCGGTGGGGCGGCGCCGCTGCGGGCCGGCGTGATCTACATCACGATCAACCTGCTGGCGTCGGCGGTGTTCCTGATCGGCGTGGCGCTGCTGTACGGGCAGGTCGGCACGGTCAACCTCGCCGAACTGCATGGACTGGTGACGACCGATCCGAACGCACAGGTCGGGGCCGGGCTCGTCATGGTCGCCGTCGCGGTCAAGGCGAGCGTCGTGCCGCTGCACGCTTGGCTCCCGCGCGCCTACGTCCACGCCGGACCGGCGGTCACTGCGCTGTTCTCGGGGCTGCTCACCAAGGTCGGCGTCTACGCGCTGTTCCGCCTCTACAGCGTCGTGTTCGCCGGCGACGCCGCGCTGCAGCCGCTGTTCCTGGTGGTCGCCGGGGTGACGATGGTGGTCGGCGTGCTCGGCGCGGTCGGGCGTGGCGACATGCGCGGCATCCTCGCCTTCCACATGGTCAGCCAGGTCGGCTACCTGATCCTGCCGCTGGGCATCTGGACCACCGCGGCGGTCACGGCTGGGTTGGTCTACCTCCTGCAGTACATCGCGGTGAAGGGCGCGCTGTTCCTGGCGGCCGGCGCGGTGGAGACGTTGACCGGCACGGGGCAGCTGAAGCAGCTCGGCGGGATGGCACGCACCCGGCCGCTGCTCGCCACCGGGTTCATGCTGGCGGCGCTGGCCCTGGCCGGCATCCCGCCCACCTCCGGGTTCGTCGGGAAGTTCCTGCTGGTGCTCGCGGCGTTCGAGGCCGACCACCTGCTGCTCGGCGCGACCGCCGTGGTGGTGAGCCTGTTCACCCTGCTGTCCATGATCAAGATCTGGAACGGGGTGTTCTGGGGTGACACGACCGCGGCCGTCGCCGACGAGCGTCGCCACATCGAGGGGCTGCCGGTCCCGGCCGGCGGCGCCACCGACACACCCGATGGCGAGCCGACCGCCACTCCCCCAGCCTCCGCCCCGCGCGTCCGCGCCATCGGGCTGATCGCGCCGAGCCTGGCCATCGGCATCACCGCGCTGCTCGTCGGTCTCGGCGCCAACGCCCTGGTCGAACTGGTGACCCCGGCGGCCGACGCGCTGATCGACCCGTCCCGCTACCTCGAGGTGGTGATGCGACCGTGAGCGAACCGATCGAACGTCCCACCTCGCCACCCGCGACGCGATCGCGACGCACCGGCCCGCTGCGGTTCCTGCAGCGGCTGCCCCACGCCGTGGTGTTCGCTGGCTACTTCCTCTACGAGCTGGTGGTGTCGAACCTGCGGGTGGCCCACGACGTCGTGACCCCCGCACCGCGGGTGCGGCCCGGGATCGTGAGGGTGCCGACGTCAGCACGGACCGAGCTCCAACTGGTGTCGCTCGCGAACGCGCTGACGATGACCCCGGGAACCCTGACGCTGGAGGTCGACCGCGCGACCGGCGACCTCTACGTGCACACGCTCTACCTCGACGACCGCACCCGGTTCCTGGCGGGCATCGCCCGGATGGAACGGCTGCTGCTGGAGGCGATGCGATGATCTGGCTCGACGTGGCTCTCGGGGTGCTGGCGGTGACCTACGCGCTGGCGCTCTACCGCGCGGCGCGGGGGCCGTCGGTCGCGGATCGCGCTGTCGCCGCCGACGTCGCCCTGTACGTGATCGTGGCGGCCATCGCGATCCTGGCCCTGCGCTCGGGCACCGTGGCGTTCATCGACGTCGCGCTCATCGCGACCCTGCTGGGTTTCCTGGCGACCGTGGCGCTCGGCATCCTGGTCGGGAGGCGTGGCTCATGACCATCCTCGGTGGCACGCTGACCGGGCTGGGCGTCACCCTGATCCTGCTCGCCGGGATCGGGATCGTGCGGTTCCCCGACGTGCTGATCCGCGCGAACGCCGCGACGAAGGCGGCCGGGCTGGGTGTGGCGCTCGTGCTCGCCGGCGTGGCGATCGTGATCGGGACGCCAGAGGCCTACGTGAAGCTCGGCGCGGCGACGGTGCTGCAGTTCCTCACCGCACCGATCGCCGGGCACGTGATGGGCCGGTCCGCCTACCGCTCCGGAGCGCCGCTGTGGGAGGGCACCCACACCGACGAGCTGCGCCCCTTCTACGAGGAACACCCCTCCGGCCGGTGAACGGGACGACCGGACTAGGTCGCGCGCCCCCCGCATCCAGGGCTGTCCGGTTGCGCTGCCGTGCTTGGCTACCGGGGTGACCTCCTCGGAGGTCGTGGATGTCAGGGAGGGACATCCGACGCGTCGGCGGACGGGGTGTGCGCGAGCGCGCCGGTCCGCGGCCTGGACGCACCGTCGAGCGCGCCGGTGAACCTGCCGGGCATCCGTCCTGGATCATCTGCGACGACAGCGGAGGCGATGATGAGACGGTTGTGTTCGGTAGCTGCGGCGCTGCTGCTGGTGCTCGGCTTGATGGCCGGCCCGGCGGCGGGCATCACCAACGGCGAGCCCGACGGGGACGAGCATCCCCACGTCGGGCTGTTGATCTTCGACATCGACGGGGTCCCAGCCTGGCGCTGCAGCGGAACCCTGCTGAGCCCGACGGTGATGCTCACCGCTGGGCACTGCACCTTCGGGACGGACGGTGGTCGGGTCTGGTTCGATCCTGAGGTCGTGGATCCCGACTACCCGTTCGCGAGCGATGACTCGGTCGAGTTCGACGAGATCCACACCCACCCGGACTACGACGACGATGCCTTCTTCCTGCACGACGTCGGCGTCGTGATCCTCGCGGAGCCCGTCGACGCGGACCGCTTCGGCACCCTGGCGGAGGTGGGCGTGCTCGACCGGCTCGCGGTGCGTCGTGGCGTGCAGGCCCAGCAGTTCACGCCCGTCGGCTACGGGCTGCAGAGCGTGGTCCCCGACCTGCGTGCTGACCTGGTCCGCTACCAGGCGACCGTCGGCCTGGTGGACGTCAGGGGGACGGCCGGCATCCCGGCCGGGACCTCCGTGATGTTCACGAACAACCCGGGCCAGCGCAACACCGGCGGAACCTGTTTCGGTGACTCCGGAGGTCCGGTGTTCATGCAGGACACCGACGTGATCGTCGCGGTGACCTCCTTCGGCCTGAACGCGAACTGCGTAGGTGTCGGAGGCGGCTACCGCGTCGACACCACCGACGACCAGAGCTTCATCACCGCGTTCCTCGACTGACCGGCGCAACCGGTCACCGGCCCTCCCGATCGTCATCCCACGGTCGGGAGGGCCGGTGCGTCGACGGCGTCCTGGCCGCACCCTGCGCGTCGGCTGCCGCCCACTCACCCGCCGCGACCGCTCCGCCGGGCCGACTACCCTCGCGCCGGTCCAGCGGTAGTTGGTCCGACGAACCGATAGCCGCCGCGACGACCGTCGACGTGAACCAGGAGGGTGATGGAACCGCAGGCCTCCCTGCTGCCAGCCGCCGCCGTCCTGGCGCCGGCCATCACGTCCATGCTGATCGTGTTGACCCGCCGGTCACCGAACCTGCGCGACGGCATCCTGGTCGCGGGTGCCGCGGTCACCTTCGCACTGATCGTGGCCATCACCCCGGCGGCGTTCCGCGGCGACGTGCTGTCCACCTCGCTCGGCCAGCTGATCCCGGGCGTCGAGCTGTCGCTGACCGCCGATGCGATGGGGATGATCTTCGCGCTGCTGGCGTCCTTCCTGTGGGTGCTCGCCGGGTTCTACGCCATCGGCTACATGCGCGGCGACCAGGCCAAGAACCAGACCCGGTTCTACGCCTTCTACGCGCTGTGCCTGTCGACCGCGTTCGCCGTGGCCTTCGCCGGTGACCTGCTCACCTTCTTCATCGCCTACGAGCTGCTCACCGTCACCACCTACCCGCTGGTGACCCACAAGGGCGACGCCAAGGCGATCCGCGCCGGGCGCACCTACCTCGGCTACCTGCTCACCGGTGGCGCGCTGGTGCTGCTGGCACTCGTCATCGTGTTCGCCACGACCGGGCAGCTCACCTTCGAGGCCGGCGGGTTCGTCGCCGGCCAGATGTCCACCGGACTGATCATCCTGGTCTTCGTCCTGTTCGCGATCGGGTTCGGCACCAAGGCCGGCCTGATGCCGCTGCACGCCTGGCTGCCGGGCGCGATGGTCGCCCCCACCCCGGTGAGCGCGCTGCTGCACGCCGTCGCGGTCGTCAAGGGTGGGGTGTTCGCCGTCGGCCGGGCGATCGGCTTCGTGGTCGGTCCCGGCGCGCTCGC
>SKJO01000127.1 GCA_007121975.1 Nitriliruptoraceae bacterium
CCACCACCAGATCAGCGCCGCGCCCAGGTGCAGCACATCCACCCCGAACGAGCCCAGCTGCGTGGTCTTCAGCGTGTCGATCGTGACGGGCAGGTGCGTGCTGAACAGCACGGCGTTGAAGATCAGCAGGGCGATCGGCCAGTAGGTCAGCGTCGCGACCACCCGCTGGCGGCGCGTGCCCTCCGGCAGCCACCGCTCCACCAGCCACGTCGGCAGGCCGGACAACAGCAACGGCGCGCCGATGAAGGTGTAGACGACGTAGCGGGCGATGCCCACGGTGGCGAGGTAGCCGACCCCGAGCTGCCCGATCGGCCACTCGGACACGATGACCAGCGCCAGCACCCCGAGCACCCAGCGGCGGAACCGGCGCGGCTCGAGCGGTCGGCCCGCCCTCCGGTGGGTCCACACGTAGCCGCCGATCAGCGTCCCGGCGACGACCCAGACCCCCACGAACGGGGTGTACCGCCAGGTCCACACCTGGCCGGTCCCGGAGCACCACCAGGCGACGTTCACGGTCGGACCCTGTGGACCGCACGACGCGGCGACGCCACCATCACCAGGACTCCACGATCCGGGGCAGGTCCACCACCCAGTCCGCGCGCCGGGCCCCGAAGGGCCAGACCCGCTGCGCCTGCCCGTCCGAGTCGAACCCGATGACCTGAGCGGGGTGGCCGATCAGGTTGCCCTCCCCCCGGGGGTCGGGACCCTCGACGATCGGTCCCGGCAGGTCGAGGGCGGCCAAGGCCTCCTCGACCGTCGCGATATCCGCGTGCAGCCCGGTGATGCGCGGGTTGAAGTTGGCGAGGTAGTCGTCGATGCGCGCCGGCGTGTCGCGCTCCGGATCGACGGACACGAAGACGACGTCGATGTCGTCGAACGTGACGTTCACCTGCCGCATCGCGGAGCTGATCGCGGCGAGGTGGATCGGGCAGATGTCCGGACACGACGTGTAGCCGAAGAACAGCAGCGTCGGGTCGCCGAGGAAGTCCTCACCGAGGGCGACGGGTTCGTTCGCGGTGTCCAGCAGCGTCACGTCCGGCAGTGACCGGTCGAGTTCGATGGGGACGCCGCGCCAGCCGTCCGGTTGGGCGGACAGTCCGGTCGCCTGCAGGGCCGTCGAGGTGGTGGGGCTGCAGGCGGCCACGACCATCGCGAGCGCAGCGAGCAGCAGCGTGGTGCGTACGGGCACGGCAGCACGGGTCATCCGGGGGGATCCTCGTCGAACGCGTCGTCCGCCAGGTCGAGCAGGGGCACCACCTCGACCGGCACCGTGATGGGTTCGGAGCGGTCGAAGGTCAGCGTGAGCTCGAAGGTACCGCCCTCGACGACGGTGTCGTCCGGGACCACCAGCATCAGGTGGAGACCACCGGGCCGGAACCGCACCTCCTCACCCGCCGGCAGCTCCACGCGCTCGAGTTCGGCCATGGTGGCGCGGCCGTCGTCGATCTCGGTGAGGTGGATCTCGACCCCCAGGGCCGCAGGCGTCTCGGCGCCGACCAACTCGTCGGGGCCGTCCCCGTCGTTCGCGAGCGTGAGCACGACCTGGGAGCTGCCGGAGACGGGCGTCGCCGCGCGGACGTCGTTGACGACCCGCAGGTCCGGATCCCCCGACGGCCCGCAGGCGGCGACGGCCGCGACCAGGGCGGCGAGCAGCAGGGCACGCGAGCGCACAGGGTCCCTCGAGGGTGTGGGTCGGTCGGGGCGCGGGGAACCGTCGCCATCCGAGGTGGTCGCCGCACAGGGTGCCACGGTTCCCGCGCGTCACGGCACGCACCCGCCGTGCGGTTACAGGCTGGCGAGCAGCTGGGCGCAGATGATCTTGGTGATGAACGTCGGGGGGAACAGCAGCGCGTAGGCGAGGTTGACACGATCGTCGCCGTCGGTGCGTTCGATCGCGAAGGCCAGGATCGCCGGCTGGTTCTGGGCGCCCGCGATCGTGCCGGCGAGTCGCGCGGCTCCGAGCTCGAGCGACCGAGCCACGACGATGAGCGCACCCGCTGCGAGCGTGGTCAGCGCCGCGCCGACCCCGAGCAGCACGAGTCCGTCGAAGGACCCCAGGGCGGTCACCAGCTCCGGCCCGGCACCCAACCCGATCGTCGCCAGGAACAGCAGCACCCCGAACTGTCGCAGCGCCTGGTTGGTCGCGTACGGCAGCTGCCACGACACCGGGCCGGTGTGGCCGACCCGTCCGAGCACGAGGCCCACCAGCAGTGGCGCGGCGGCCGTGCCCAGCTGCAGCGAGGTACCGGGCAACGGGATCGGGATCAGACCGAGCGCCAGACCGCCGAGCAGCCCGAGGGAGAACCCGATGGGGTCGGCGACCACGACCGCCCGTTCCGAGTCACCCAGCTCGCGCACCACCTCGGGGAGCCGTTCGCGCGGTGCCACCACGCGGATGCGGTCGCCGAGCTCGACGATCAGGTCCGGCGCGGCTACGAGGTCCACGTCGCCACGACGGACGAACCCAGCCACCGCGTCGAAGCGACCGAGGTCGAGGTCGGCGATCCGTTCACCGGCGTAGCGCGGGTTGGAGAGCACCACCCGCTGGAAGTCGACCTGGTGCCGGTCCAGCGGCAGGTCCTGGTCCGCAGCGCGACCGAGCTCTGCCGTCACCGCCTCGACGGTCGCGCGCGGCCCGATGACCGTCACGACGTCACCCGGCGCGAGCACCAGGTCGTCGTCTGGTGTGCGTTCCCGGTCGCCGCGCCGCACCCGGGAGAACACCACCGACTCGCCGTCGAAGGTGGTGAGCTCGCCCAGGGGCGGCAGGTCGTCGCGGGTCACCTCGACGTTGCCGTAGGTCGCCGGCTGCGGCGCCTCCCGGTCCTCCTGCGTCGGGCGACGGGCGGCCCAGCGCGTACCCACCACGATCGCCGCGATCATGCCAAGGACACCGAAGGGGTAGGCCAGCGAGTAGCCGACCACCGGCTGGTTGGTCCCGGTCACCTCGACCGCCGCCGCCAGGCCGGGGGTGTTGGTCACCGCTCCGGCGTAGACCCCGGCGACGTCGGCGGATGCCAGTCCGAGCAACCGGCCCAGCAGCGCGGCGACGACCGCGACACCGACGAACACCCCGACCGCCACCAGCATGATGCGGGCGTTGCGCCGCAGGCCCGAGAAGAAGGAGGGCCCGCCCGCGAGCCCGACCGTGTACGCGAACAGGGCCAGCCCCAGCGTCCCGACGATGGGGGGAACGACCCCTGCGAGCTGCGGGATCGCCGCGGACAGCGCGAGGCCGGCGAACAAGGCGCCGGCCGGGCCCGCGGCGACCCCGCCGAGCCGGACAGCACCGAGCAGCGTGCCGGCCGCCAGCACGGCGAACAGCACGACCACGGGGTTGTCCACCAGCAGGCGGACCATCGGCACCATCCTCGCCGTCGCTTCGGACCGTCGTGTCGGGCTGACGGCTGCGCGCAGGCTAGGTCGTAGGCTGCCCCGACCGGTCGCGCGCGGTGAGGAGGCGCCGGTGGAGACCACGTGGATCGTGCTCGGGGCGGCGCTGCTGGTGCTCGGTGCCGTGGGCGCGACCGTGTCCCAGCGTGGCCTCGAGGACCGCGGTCGGGCGAGCCTTGCCCCGCTGAGTCTCGTGCCCTTCGGGATCCTCATGGGCGCTGGCGCGGCCATGATCCGTGGCTGGGACCTGTGGACGGCGATCCTGGTGGGCGCGATCGTCGTGCCGCTCGTGGGTGTCATCGGCCGGCTGTGGGAGGTCCGTCGTCACCGGCGTCGGTCCCGGGGCGAGTGAGCACACCGAGGTGTCCTCCTCCCTACGGAGGAGGACGAAGGGTCCGCGAGGAGGGTGGCGCCGCTCGCGCTGCTGCGTAGGGTCGAGTGTCGCCCCCTCTCGGGGGGTGGGGCGAACCCTGGAGGTCCACCATGTCCACCGCCGCCGTCGAGGTGCGCGGCCTCACCAAGCGCTTCGGCACACAGACCGCGGTCGATGACGTCAGCTTCGATGTCCCTGCCGGCCGCATCGTCGGGTTCCTCGGCCCCAACGGGGCGGGGAAGTCCACGACCCTGCGGACCATCATCGGCTTGAACGCCGCGACGGCGGGCACGGCGCTGATCCACGGACAGCCCTTCGCGGAGTTGGCACGGCCGGCCCAGACCGTCGGGTCGGTCGTGGACGGGGTCGGGTTCCACCCGGGCCGACGGGCCATCGACGAGCTCCAGATCGCGGCCGCGGCTGCAGGCATCCCCGAGGACCGCTGCCGCGAGATGCTGGGCGTCGTCGGTCTCGCCGAGGCGGAACGCAAGCGGGTGGGACGTTTCAGCCTGGGGATGAAGCAGCGGCTCGGGCTGGCAGTCGCGATGCTCGGTGACCCGCGGGTGCTGCTGCTCGATGAGCCGGCCAACGGGCTGGACCCGGAGGGTATCCAGTGGGTCCGCGCGTTCCTGCGCTACCTCGCCGACGACGGGCGCGCGATCCTGGTCTCCTCGCACCTCCTCGGTGAGGTGGCACGGTTGGTCGACGACGTCCTGGTGATCCGCCAGGGTCGGATCGTCGCCTCCGGCACCGTGGCCGAGCTGACCGCCGCTGCGGGTGGCGCGGCGGTCCGCGTGGCCAGCGTGGACGACACGGCGCTCACCGCCGCACTCGAGCAGGGCGGCGCCACCGTGACCCCGGTCGACGGGGCCCTGCAGGTCCAGGGGATGGACCCCGGCCAGGTCGGGGCCGCGGCACTGTCCGCAGGTGTCGCCCTCACCGAGCTGCGCACGCTCGATCCGGAACTGGAGGACATCTTCCTCGACCTGACCGCGGGAGGTGAGATCGCATGAGTGGTCTCGTCGCGGCTGAGGCCCGCAAGCTCACGAGCGTGGTCACGACCTGGGTCATGACAGGGCTGGGCATGCTGCTCGTCGTGCTCGGGTCGTCGCTGTTCCTCTTCCTCCCTGACCTCGGCGGAGGTGAGTTCCTGGGCACCGATCCACAGGTCGCCTTCGTCGCCGACCAGGTCGGTGGTGCCAACATCATCGTGGTCATCGTGGCGTTGCTGTCGATGACCACGGAGTTCCGGCACGGCACGATCGGTCGCACGCTGCAGATCACGCCGGGGCGTACCCGTCTGCTGGTCGCCAAGCTGATCGGAGGCACGATCTACGCGCTGGCGTTCCTGGTGCTGGGTCTGGTCGTCGGAGCGATCCTGCTGGCGATCGCTGCGGCGACGAACAGCGTGGGGCTGGAGATCGGTCCGGAGACCCTGACGTCGATGTGGCAGGGCGCGGTGGGCCTCACGCTCACCGCCTGGTTCGGGGTGGCGCTCGGTGCCCTGCTCCGCAGTCAGGTCGTGGCCATCACCTTGACGCTGGTGTGGAGCTTCGTCGTGGAGCCGGCGTTCGGTGGTCTCTTGCCTGCGGTCGGGAAGTGGCTGCCCTTCAACGCGCTCAACGCGATCTTCGTCGGCGACGAGGCCGTCGCGGCGATGGGGGAGATGGGACCCGAGATGCTCGAACCG